>JAACDL010000142.1 GCA_009936765.1 Methanobacteriota archaeon | reverse complement strand
CCGATGACACTTTGAGAATTGCATTAAACCGTGCTGCGAAAATCGAGTTCACAAATTTCTATTCCAATGCTGGAACACCATGTCGTGTTGATCTTTTTCTCCAGCAACCACGTGCTTTTCTTCTGTTAATGTGAAACCTAATCCCGTAATATCTGGGAAATGGGTATCTGCATCTGAAACTCTAGCATCAATAATTGTGCGGTGTAGTTCGGAAACATGTTCCAAGAATAATTTGTAGATTTCTCCGCCTCCAATAATCCAACCTTCCATGTTTAATGCTTGTTCGAATGTGATAACCTCAACACCCTCTACTTCACCTCTGGAAAGAACATAGTGAGTTCTGCCAGGTAACATGCCAGGTAGTGAATCCCAAGTTTTACGCCCCATAATTAGATTTGAGCCCATTGTTATTTGTTTGAAATGCTTCAGATCTGTAGATTGCCTCCAAGGCAAATCTCCATCCTTTCCAATAGCGCCGTTTCGGTCACATGCAACAATCATACCCAGCATTGAATCACACCGCTATTGGGGCTTTGATGTGTGGGTGATGCTCGTAACCAATTACTTCGATATCCTCGTAACTGAAATCATCAATGTTTTTGATTTCTGGATTCAACTTCAATGTGGGTAGTGGTTCAATAGGTGTTCTAGATAATTGTAAATTGCTTTGTTCAAGGTGGTTTGTGTAGAGATGTGCATCACCAATTGTATGAACAAATGTTCCAGCCTCTAAGTCACAAACTTGAGCCATCATGTGAGTCAGAAGTGCATATGATGCAATATTGAAAGGCACTCCCAAGAATACATCAGCGCTTCTTTGATAAAGTTGGCAATTTAATTTACCACCTGCTACATGGAATTGGAAAAAGGCATGACATGGCATTAGTGCCATCTCTTCTAGTTCACCAACATTCCAAGCACTAACAATAATCCGACGCGAATTAGGGTTGTTCTTAATCATGTCAACAGCTTGCTGGAGTTGATCAATAACACGGCCATCAGTTGACTCCCACTTTCTCCACTGTTTACCATAAACCGGGCCCAAGTCCCCATTTTCATCAGCCCAATCATTCCAAATACGAACTCCATTTTGTTGTAAATACTCAATATTAGTATCTCCTGCAATGAACCAAAGTAGTTCATGAACAATTGATTTTAGATGTAATTTTTTGGTGGTAACCATTGGAAAACCCTTGGAAAGGTCGAATCGCATTTGGTGTCCAAATACCGAAATAGTGCCGGTTCCAGTACGGTCACCTTTCTCCTCTCCTTCATCGAGGATGCGTTGCATTAGATTGAGGTACTCTTGCATCGATATGACTGTTGATTGCGAAGGCCTTTGAGGATTGTCACGGAGCACCTTGGCCACGTATTCTCTCCATGAATGCATCAGTAAACTCTCGGTACATTGCTGCGAGAGCAGCTTTAACTTCGTAGTCTTCTTTGTGAGCAAGTGCTTGCAACTGCTCTAAATCTCCTTTTTTCTCCAGCCATTCCCACCAAGTGATCGGCTTGCCGTAAGATATCCCAACTCTTCTCCAGAATCGGGGGAACTTGTGTTTAGAAGGAGCCATGAAATTGCGAGTGCCTGTAAGTCCGATTGGGACAACCGGAACTCCCGGGTATGCAGCAGCGAGTCTTGCAAAACCTGTCTTTCCTCGTAGTAAAAACGGTGGTTCTTCACGTTTTGAACGAGTGCCTTCGGGGAATATTCCTAGCGCTCTCTTTGCATGTAGTACCACTGCTGCACTGGATAGAGCCTCAGAGCCTCCAGTTTCTCTATTAGTTTCAATTTGACCAGTTGCACGCATGAAACTAGCTAATGCGAAATTCCGGAAGTGTCCATCTTTAGCCAAATAGTGAGTTTTTCTTCTGGATGCCAGAATCACAACCAAAGGGTCCACGTGAGAGAGATGGTTTGCTGCGAGTATGGTAGGTCCTGATTTAGGAACATTGCTAATTCCTCTTATCTTTACGCGTAATATCATTCGGAAAAATGGTGCTAGTGTCCATCTCATGAAACCGTATGATTTGTCTCCGCTAATCCGGTTATTTGCGGGAGTGATTTTCCAGTGGCTTTCCAAAGCCATCCACGCCTCTTTGAGGTCACTCATAATCTGATGGAAATGAACCTAACCTTTGATGCTTACTTAGAAGATGTATGTGGTAATGCTGAAATGCCTACCTCACAAGCGTATGCACATGCGTATGCTGGTATTGGGGATGTTGATTACCGCAACACTCGCTCCATCGGTCCTTGCAGATGTCAAATGGGAAGAAGACGGCTGGCTTGCAACTATTGGTTTAGAGCACCTAGAAGATGGCGATGAGTTTGGATGCTATGGCATGCCTAATCTTGCTTGGGAAGCAGACCCTGGGGCGATGTCATTGGAATGCCGAGACTACATTGAGGACCGAATTGATGCTTCTAAATGGAGTAAAAGCCCTATCTCCACATTCACTCCTGACGACTTAACAGCATCGCAGCATTCGATTATTGCAGGACAAGGGTTCATGGTTCATGGTGATGAAACAGGCCAAGAGTCCACTGCTTGGCATTCTTCTGATGATGTTCCATCGAAGGACTCCGATTGGTATGATCTGGGAAGAAGAGGTGGTTCTTTAGAAAAAGAAATTGCAGATATTGATTCACTAAGTAATGAGTTGGACGAAGGCGGTCTTGTCAACATGTACTGGATTGGCAGAATTTACGATGCTACTGTAAGACATGACGGTGATGTATTGGACATGCTTTCGGAGAGAGATGATGTTTGGTTCACTACATGGGGAGAAGCTTATTCCTACTGGGCTGGCTCTCAATGCGATGAGTTTTATCATAATTTTGTAAATAAAACATTTACTTTTGAACATTTGAATTCAGATAGCTGCAAATCTTCATCTCCTAACGCCTGGAATGTTCCTGTGACGTGGATGATTGAAATTGAAAACGGAACGGTTATCCAGTCATCATTAACAGAAATGGATGAATCTGATTCAAACACTAAAGAAGGTTGGAGGCTCGATGGTCCAATTCTATATTTAAGTGTATTAAGAGGGCATAATGTCAGTTTAGAGTTCTCGGAGGACTCTGAATATGAGGTTAATAGTGTCTCTAGATTTTTCAATAACAAATCTTCTGCATTAACAATTGCAGGGCATTCAACTACCGACCTATTCCTTTGGTCAAAGAGATTTGATGCCAATGATGAGTTGAGATTTACATGGTTGATATCTCCTCGAAGTTTGGATGAGGGAATCGCTTGGCTTCCATATTTAGGATTAGGAGTTCTAATTACTAGCGTATCGGGGATCTGGTTATTGCTCAAGAAGGACGCCATTCAACATTCTAAAGCCGAAGGCTTGATGGATGTTAGCACAGACGGTGATGATGATGAATGATGAATTAACCATCGACCCTTGGGGCTCATCTCAATCCACAGATTACTCGAGAATCATCGAGCAATTCGGATTATCTTCAATGTCGAATGTCAAATTGAATGACCCTTCAAGGCTTCACCGTAGAGATATTGTGTTCGCTCACCGAGAGCTAGATGTTGTACTCGAGGCTAAGAGAAAGGGTGACCCATTCGGTGTCCTCACGGGGTTAATGCCATCTGGAATGATGCATCTTGGTCATTCGATGGTTATCGATCAAGTAAATTGGTTTCAGAAGCAAGGTGGGGATGTTACCATTGCAGTCGCTGATTTAGAATCCACTGCTACCAGAGGTATTTCATTGGCAGAGGGCCGTAAGATAGCCTCACAAGAATATGTGGCTAATTATGCAGCATTAGGGTTGGACCCAGAGAAAACAACAGTCTATTTTCAATCTGAAAGGAGCGTAGTTCAACGTTTAGGTTTCCAGTTGGGTAAAAGGACAAACCTATCAGAGTTAGAAGCAATATACGGTTTTGATGGTGCTACAAATCTGGCGCATGTGCAAGCACCTCTGGTTCAAGCAGGTGACATCCTTCATCCTCAGTTGGATGAATACGGGGGGCTGCGTCCGGTAGTGGTACCTGTTGGTGTGGACCAAGATCCGCATCTAAGGTTGACGCGTGGTCTTGCTTCCAAGACAAACTGGTTCAACGTCAGTGATGCCAAGATGGGATTACAAGTTGGTGTTTCTGTCCAAGAAGATAATGCTTTGATAATGGGTGTTGAAGCCAATGGACGTGTTAACAAAGAAAAGCAGAAAGATGTATTCGCAAAAATAGTAGCTGCAATTTCTGGTTTAGGTTTTTCAGATATCATGTCGAACCCCAAACATGGGACTGTGAATATACCAAGCGCAACTCCTCGTGATAAATCTTCAATCCGTATGGCACTTCTTACATTGGAGAGAAGTATGGGTGGAATGGGCTTACTTGCTCCTTCCAGCACTTACCATCGGTTTGCAGTAGGTATGACTGGCGACAAAATGTCATCATCTAAACCTAAAACAACGTTATTCCTTTCTGATGATATTGCTACTGCAGAAAAGAAAATCAAAAAGTCATATTCGGGCGGTCAAGCAACTCTGGAAGAACATCGAAGATTAGGCGGAGATCCTGACAAAGATGTGGCATATCAGTACATGATGTATTTCTTCGAAGAAGATGACGCGTTCTTGGCAGAGATAAACCAAGGTTACCGCGCAGGTAAGATCTTAGCTGGAGAAATGAAACAAATGTGTATCGAAAGAGCCACAGAATGGCTTGGCAATCTGTCTGAAATGCGAGATCAAACAGCTCACTTGGTAGAGCAGTTCTTCGATTAATCAGGAAAGTCTGACAGTCTCAAGATTTTGAGGTGCATAAGTCCTAACCTTGAACTTCTCACGTAGTGTCCTTCCCAATTCGTTACACTTGAAGTAATCACCATGGTGACAAATAACATTCTTTGGCCTTGGACTCATGTTCTCAATGAACTCAAGCAGTTGTCTTCTATCTGAGTGTCCACTGAATCCATCAATAGTTGCCATTTCGCAACCAATCTTGACAATCTCAGTTTGTCCATTGATAACCATTGGAACTTCACTGAATCCTTTCTGTAATCTTCTACCCAGTGTTCCTTCGGCTTGGTATCCTACAAAGCAGAGTGAATTTCGGTTTTCATGTGCCCAATTCTGGAAGTAATTCATTACTGGTCCACCATTCATCATTCCACTAGTTGCTAGAACAATACACGGGCTGCTATCCATAATGATAGATTCCCTCATGTCTCTTCCCTGAACAGGCCTGAACCATTCACTTGTGAACGGATTGTTTCCATCATCTTTCAGTAGGCTCTTTCTCAGAGCCTGTGTCAGATAGTTTGGATATGATGAATGTATTGCAGTAGCTTCCTGAATCATACCGTCAAGGTAGACAGGTACTGGTTTTACACTTCCTGAACGGAACAACTCATCGATTGCAATCATAACTTCCTGGGATCTACCTACCGCGAAAACAGGACAAATCATCTTGCCTCCTCTCTGTATCGTACGGCTCACAATGTCCTGAAGTTCTTGATTTGCTTCTTCACGGCTAGGCTGGAAATCTCCAGATGCGCCATATGTCGATTCAATAACCAAAGTTTCACAACGAGGGAATCTAGTGTTAGCAGCATCGAATAACCAAGATTTCTCATATTTCTGGTCTCCTGAGAATACGATGTTATGCTTCCCATCTCCTACATGAAGGTGAACTGATGAAGAACCAAGAATGTGACCTGCATTATGGAATGTCAGTTTCATATCTGGTGCGATGTCGACAGTTTGTCCCCAATCAACGTCAACAACGTGGCGCATACAAGTTCGTATATCTTCCATGTCATATGGAGCTCTTTTACCCTCAGCACCCCCAACCTTGAGATAATCTGATTGCAACAATAGCATCATGTCCCTTGTTGGTGGTGTGCAGTAAACCGGTCCTCTGTAGCCATATCTGAAAAGAACGGGCAACATACCAGCGTGGTCTAGATGCGCGTGTGTTAGAATAACGGCATCCATTTTCTCCATAGGCAGTGCTTCAGGCGCAGTAAAGTAAGGCATAGGGTCTGTATCTGATGCAATATTAACTCCAACATCGATCATTACGCGGCTTTCGTTTGTCGTAACAAGGTGACAAGCCCTTCCAACTTCTCTGTATGAGCCAAGGCCAGTCGTCCTAACCCAGAAGGAACCCGGGCGCTTTGGTCGGTAAATGTTCAATCCGAAATCTTTCAACAACTTACGGCGTTCTTTAGCATGGGATGCTCTGTAGCCTTTGATATCGTGAACAGTCTTGGAGTGGATTGGTGCAGTTCTTTCGAATTTGACCATCCAGCCACAATTATCACGAATAGCTTTTGCGTTCGCTCCTCTTCTTCCTACTGCTTCACCAGGGTTGTTACAGATTACAGTAACTTCGCAGTAACAAGCATCGAAGTAAATCGAATCGATTCCAGCTACTTCTTCAATTAAATCCCGTATGAACTCTTCAGTTTCTTTTTCATCTTTCATAATTGAAGCATGTGGTCGGAGAACAACTCTTCTCTTGATTTTCTTTGCTATTTTTCCAATTAGTCCTTCGCCTCCACCAAATGAATCTGGTGTGGGTGTAATTATCGCAATATCTCCTGCCTCTAAATCGACGTCATATTCGATTCCTTTCGGCACGATTTTTGCTATCGCATCTTTCATTTCTTTGAAACTAAGTCTCATCGTATTCACCTCCGTCCCACTGATTGACATTGTGAACCCCCGAGGTGGAGATCCACGGGACTAACCCGTAGTTGGAGTGGGAATGCCTCACCTTTTGAGTGCGGCGGCGATTTCGCTCTGGTCGACTGGTACATATCCCTCTTTCGCTGTAATTACAGCCAAATCCATACCATTTCCAGATGCTGCATCACGTTGTGCAGAAGCAGAAAGTGAGCGAGCAGCTAGAGCCACTGCGTCCTTCCTGGACATATTTTCACTGAATCCGTCTTCTAGGACACCATACATGTATGGGGATCCAGAACCTGTTGCACAGTAAGTGTCAGGTATTGAGCCGCCAGCAGAATCTATTGAGTATACTGAGCCGCCATCATTGTCGACTCCAACGATTAGTAATTGTACCCAATGAGGTCTTCCAGATAGGATGTTTGCAGTTAGTGTTGCTGCCCCTTTCACTGTCATTGAATCTCCTCGGCGTAGTTCGAACAAGGATACTTCTGCAGCAAGTGTACGTGCTAATGATTGAGCATGTCCTACAAGTCCAGCAGTTGTTAGAGCAAGATTGTTTCCAATTTTGAATAACTTCTGTACACTCTTGTTTGCAACGAAGTGACCCATAGTTGCTCTGTGGTCAGCTCCAACTACTACTCCTCCATTGAATGTAATACCGATTGTACTAGTTCCAGTTTTGACTGCTAAGGGACTGTCTTCCATGTTCTCAACTCGATAGGTTCCCGACAGATTAGGCGGGATGATACCTGCGTCTCGCGGGACCCTTATCAACCAACCGTCACACCGACCCTACTATGAGCGAGGAGGAGGATAAGCAGACTTCGCTGGATGCTTTCTCTGGCCAAGCCCCTAGAAAGTTGAATTTACCCTCAGAAGAATCATCGCTTCCAGCCTCTAATAGTCAAGGTAATACAACTTATCATGATTTAGAGAAACTGTATCCTACTGCTCCAGTTCCAAAAGTGGTTGATGGATTAGTAATTCATAGAGCAACTCTCCACGATCTCACCGGTGTTCTCCAATTAATGGATTGGCTAGCTGACGGCGAGGCTGCGATAGTTCGTATGGAGAAGTTGCTAAATCGTAAGTTAGAACTTCAAACAGCAATCGAGAGATTGAACAAATTTATTGAAAACGATTTAGGAGGCCAGATTATCCGTCTTACTGAAACTAGGTTGATGCTTTTACCTCCGGGCTGCCGTGGAGTTAATGGAGTTGAATCTGAAGCATTTGCTGCAGACTCTTCAGAGTTTAATTGAGGTGATTACATGGATGAAGTACCTGTCGAAATACCATGCCCTATCTGTAAAGTCGAAGGCCAAGTAAGGATGATGACACATATTGATGAGATTCCATATTTTGGTGAGCATACCCAAGTGACTGTTCTTTGTCATGCATGCGGTTGGAGACAATCCGATTTCATACCTGCAGAAGGTAAGAAACCCGGTAGTTGTCAATTACTAATCAGCAAACCTGAGCACATTCGTGCAAGGGTTGTACGTTCATCTTCCTGTACAGTAAGAATACCGGAACTAGATTTAGAGGTTAAACCCGGAACAGCATCCACGGGTTATGTTTCAAATGTTGAAGGCGTAATAGATCGTTTTATGGAAATCATTGTTATGGTTACTAGACAGTGTTATGCCGATGATTCCGACATTGAAGATATCAAGAGATTACAGGATATGCATACTACTCTACTTGAATTGAAAGAAGACCCAACTCCTCGTCCTATAACAGTTGAATTGCTTGACCCGAATGGCCGCTCACAGATTCTTCATGGTGATGCGACAATGCGGGAGTTAGCTGCTGTAGAGTTAGAAGATTTACCGGTGGGGCCAGAACCACCTGTGTTCAGTCAAAGTGATGTGGAATAGTAGTTACAACATTGGCAACTCAATTCCGGATTCACTAGGTTCAGGTAGGTCTTCAGTCACAGATTCTATATTTTCCGAATGAATCTGTTTTCTAACATTAATAGGTGTGCTTCCATGAATTTTATCACTACTAGAAGTGAGTGTTGAAAATAATAAAATTGCTAGGATTATTGAAAGCAAGATGGCCATTGGAACAATCCATCCCTTTCCGCGAGTAGTTGAAATGACTGCAGCAACTGCAATCATAGCACCTCCTCCAAGCAATAAGACTCCTCTGGAATTGCTTGCCATACTAACCACTCGGACCACGGTCTTGATGAACCTAGCCCATCCTCGACCCTAATATGTACAGTTCTGGTAAGAACCCCACATCGGCAGGAGCATGCCCTGGTTGGTTAATGACAGCAGTAGCTCCTTGGGGAGAGAATGCAGAAGATGCTTATGACCAAGGCTTAGTTGAAATGGGCCTCGGTGACTCAAGATTGATTGAAGTTCACGGTGCTTTCTTACCCATGGGCTTCGAAGCAACACCGCCTCTACCATTGCCAATGGGTTCACTGGTTGAATGTCATTTGGCTACAGCGTATGCTTACGGTGGTTCTAGTGCTTGTGCGGGTGTGGCTTGGGCCGCTTGCCGTACACCAGAAGGTGATGAATGTGCAATCGTAGCCAAGATTACCACTGAATTAGACTATGAAGAAACAGAGGCTTTACTAAAAAGAAATCTGCAAAGGCGTTTGGCTAGTAGAGATCTTGAAGTTATTTCGTTCGATGTTGCAGTTGATGAAGTGACAGCAGCACAAGACCACTATGGAGTGGCAATGGCTGCTTTGATCCTTCCAGATTCACTCAAGATGTCGGGCGGACGTAATGTGGGAAGAGTGCGCGCTGGTCTAACTAGGCAAGCCACAGATGCTATGGCAGACGCTGCCAAGAGAGTTGACACCAAAGCACCGGCAGCCCCTGCAATGAGGCCAGGTGGAAGGAAACCACCTGGCGGCGGTAATACAGACTTCTCACTTTGAGGTGTTAATTTGTACACCGTTGTTCGCTGTTCAAATTGTGAGCGATGCTGGGGTATAATTGGTAAGACTCGAAAATGCCCACATTGTGGTTTTCCAGCAGGTGACAAATTGCAGGTAGTTTCAGTTGCTGAAAACGCAAGTGATCTCCAGAGAGAAGTAGCAATCTCAAACATGCCCGAAAACCTCAGAGATGAGATGCGGCAAAAGTTGCCAAAGGAAGTAGAAGTAAATGAACGTCCTAGCGCAACTTTACTTTTCGAATGCATCAGAATTGCAGCTATTGAGAACATAGTGTCCTTGGACAGGCTCGCAGGCGCTTTACGTGGAAAAGGGGTGACAATTTCTGCAGAAGACGTAGCCGAAGAGGCAGTTGGGCAAGGTTTGATGATTCATCGAGACGATAATTCCTATCTACTTCTTCAGTGACATTCAAGAAGGGAAACGATTGCGCAAGGTTTGCAGGGTCTGTGGGTTAGCTTGGCCTATACTCGGGCGTTTGGGACGCTTGGACTCCAGTTCAAATCTGGACAGACCCACCAT
>JAACDL010000141.1 GCA_009936765.1 Methanobacteriota archaeon | reverse complement strand
GGGTGGGAGTAATAATTTCAAATCCCGAAAAGTTCCAGAAATATCGAAATTCATGAAGGATATTATCGCAGGCAGGCCGGTATTTGGGGCACCTCTTGAACCGGGTGGATTCCGATTAAGGTACGGCCGGGCTAGGCCATCTGGACTTGCTGCTGGCTCCTGTAATGCCGCTAGTATGGCCGCTATGGACGACTTCATAGCCGTCGGAACGCAGATGAAAATAGAGCGCCCCGGTAAAGCGTGCGCAATTACTCCGTGTGACATTGCACAAGGGCCTTGGGCAATTCTAGCAGATGGTTCATTCAAACGCTATGACACAGAAGAGGCTTTCAGAAAAGATAAGCATCTCATCAGATCTATCTGGGATAATGGAGAATTGGTTCTCGGATACGGAGAATTCATGGAGAATAACAAAAATTTAGTTCCAGCAGGATATTCTCACGATTGGTGGGCTGCAGACTTAATTGATGCACTAGATAGTGAACAAGCCGTGGTTGATTTTTGTAGAATAATGAGTTTAGATACTAAATCGGTTCCAGAAGGGATTCCGGGTTCTCCTATCGGCCAGAGCACCGACATGCATGCTAGATTCCATACGCGTAGAAAATGGAGAGATTTCTTGATCCATCAAAACCCTTCTTGGGAGGCATCAAAAGAAATTGCAATTCGCTTTTCCACATCCCTAATAGGTTCGCACAACCCTTGGTGGTTGGATTTGCCAATTGAATGGGTCCCTGCGCTTCTAAAGGCTATGGAAACTGCGACAATCCGAGATAATAGTTTACGATTCATCTCCGGAGTGAAGGGTTGGGATGCCAAAAATATGGATACCCTAAGGCCTGAAGTTGAAGCCGAATTAAATTATGATTCGATTCCAGGGCCAAGTATTCCAGTTGAAGAGGGGATTTTTGCTAAATCTATCCCTCACGGATGGGTACTACGGCTCCATGGTCTAGTGAAAGGTACTGCATTGATGCTAGGTTTGACTCATCACCATGAAGGGGATGATTTGGTGATTACAGATGGATGGCAAGCCATGCTCGATGGTTTGGGTTTTGCACCAAAGGGCAATGCGCCAATCAGAATAGAAAATGCAGATGTCGTATTTTCACAGAGAATAAGTGCTCTAAGAGATGCAGAGGTAGTATTAGCCCAAGAAAAGAAAAGGAAAGGGGAACTGGAAAGTGAGCGTTCAACTGTCCGCATCGCTGCTGAAACTGGAGCGAGGCAGCGCGGCCTTGGCATTGCTGAAACTGACAAAATCGGTAGAGATGCTGCTAGCAAATTACCCGACCCGGGCCCTGATAATCCGGACCAATATTTGCAAGCTCAAATATTGGAAGATGACCATGCTGTAGACGGAATACTTACTCAGGTTCGACAACTATCTCGAATACGATGGGAACATTCTGCACCAGTTAGAGTAGGATGTAGGATGGGTCGCCCTGAGAAAAGTGCACCTCGTGAAAAGCCGACTGTTCATTCTTTATTCCCTCTAGCATTATCGGGTGGAAATCAACGCTTGATGACTAATGCTGCGGAGCAGCAGGTTTTGAGAGTTCAAATGGGCGTTCGTTTCTGTACAGTGTGTGATAAAAAATCTCCAATGGTGTCTTGCCATCACCGTAAATTAGACCAATATGGAGAAGGTAAGCCCGGAGAGGTTTGTGGCGGCAGAACTGAATTGAGAGTCTCTAGTGATAAAGAAAAATCTAGGAGAAAGGGCGAATTACAAACAATTCGCCTTGACAACTTACTCGAAGACGCTAGGATCTCTCTAGGCTTAGACCGTGTTCCTAAGAAAATCAAGGGGCTCAAAAAATTGATGAGTAAAAACCAGACTCCAGAGCCTGTTGCTAAAGGTATTCTAAGAGCAAGACACGGGCTTCCTGTTTTCAGAGACGGCACTATAAGATTCGACATGAGTGATGTCCCAGTAACACATTTCACACCTGAAGAGGTTGAAGTTGAATGGACCCAATTGAAACACCTCGGATACACACACGATTGCTTCGGAGATGAGCTTGTTAGCAACACGCAAATGCTAGAAATATTCCCTCAGGACTTTATCCTTGCAAAGAATGGTGCCGAATATTTCATCAGGGCTGCGAAATATATCGATGAATTATTGGTAAGGTTCTACGGTATGGAACCGTTCTATCATGTGGACAAGCCAACTGACTTAGTTGGCCATCTGATTTGTGCGTTAGCACCTCACACATCCGGTGGAGTTTTGTCAAGGCTGATCGGTTTCTCAGATAGTTCAGGAGGATACGCGCATCCACTTTTCCATGCAGCCAAAAGAAGAAATTGTGATGGTGATGAAGACGCAATAATGTTGCTGATGGATGGATTGCTCAATTTCAGTAGAGAAATTTTGCCATCCAATAGAGGTGGCCAAATGGATGCCCCATTGGTTCTAACAACACGACTCAACCCTACAGAAGTCGACAAAGAGGCTCTGAATGTAGATTCTGCATGGCATTATGAAAGATGGTTTTACGAGGCAACATTAGATCAACCTCACCCTAAAGCACTTGCAGATAAGATGGACTTTGTTGAAAGAAGATTAGGCTCAATTGCTGCAGTAAGGGGGCTCGGGTTCACTCATTCCACAAAGAACATGGCTGAAGGGCCGCCACTATCTGCTTACAAGACACTGGAGACCATGATTGACAAAATGAATGGTCAGTTGTCATTGGGCCATAGGCTGAGAGGGGTTAACGTCAGAACTGTCGCATCTAGTGTTGTGCGATCGCATTTCTTACCGGATTTACGAGGTAACCTAGTGGCATTCACTAGACAGAAAGTGAGGTGTTTGAAGTGTGGTCACTCCTATCGTAGAATGCCACTTGCTGCAAAATGTATCCAGCCCCCAAAACAAAGTGGAAGGGGAATGAGTGCGTTTGGTGTTCGCAAAGCAGAGGGCGAGATGTGTAATGGAAATCTTGCACTGACTGTTACCGAGGGTGCTGTTAGGAAATATATCAAAGTAACAAAACACGTAATGGAGACATACGGGGTAGATCATTACACTAAGCAAAATGTCGAATGGTTGGCTGATAGCGTTGAGAGTCTGTTCAATAATGACAAGGCCAAACAAATGAGTTTGGCTGACTTCTTGTAATCACTCAGGCCTTACAGGTTCTTGCCAAATCCCTGAAGTTGCGGTTGGTGTTTCGATAGGTTTGGCTTCTTTTGATTCAACTGAATTCTTCATTCGTTCCTTGATTACGCCACGGACAACCGATTCAGTAAATGCCACTAAGAATGTGGCAAGAGAGAAAATGAATATGCCTGCAAGCAATGCACTTTTCATGGGCCAAGAGTGAAGAGTAGTTGTAACATCAACGCTATCTCCTGCATAAGTAATGACTACTATTTCTCCTTCTTCGGTGGTCGATGAATGAATCATGCATTCTCCATCAGTAGTCCCGTTCCACAAGAAAATAGTTTCAGAGCTTTGCATGATTTCAATACTAACATTATGAACGACTCCATTCACAGAATCGAAGCAGTATTCCAGTTCGTAATCAGATTCATCTCCAATCACACTAGTTAATTTCGCTTCTCTAGAATCAGAAAATTCCGCACCAGGTCGGTTGATTTCCTGACTTGCTTTTTGTTGACTTACTACGTACCAACCGGTGTTTACAACTAGCATTGCAACCAGCCACAGTACGTAGTTAATTTTCATGATTTAATCTCCAATGACAGTAGTTTCAGCACTCTGTTCATCCACTTCAACTTCATTAGTTTTCGTTTTTTATCAGTAACGCCAGACCAAATTCCTACTTCATCGATTGAGAAACCTACAAGCTCAACTTCATCGGCCCCCAATGCGAAAGCGATACATACCGCTCTGTCGCCATCTGTAAAGCCCCCCGGGTTGTGCATTCCCTGAATAGAATAGGGGGTCTGGTGGGTCAAAATTACTTCTTGTTGTGTGTTGATTACACTCAACAATTTCTTCCAATTAGCAGCATTATCTCCGTGTGCATGTAGGCATATGGGAACGCCTCGGTTCAGAGCCTTTTCTAAGTAAGGAGACCCGTCGCCATCAGTGACAATTAAAGCAACTTTCGAAAGATCGTCAATGGCCCCGATAGCCCCATCTGCTACAATCGTAGGATTTGTTGGAGAGAAACCAGATTCTACTGCTGCTCCAACCACTGTGACTTTACCTTTTAGAGAGATAGATGGTGACGGGTTGTTGCAACTATTAGATAGTTGTAAAGCACTATTGTAATCAGATTCTAGAGTCCAATTGAATGATTCACGGATCTCATCTTGAATGAGAATCAAATCATCATCGACAGCCTGCATCGTGACATCCCAAATCGATACCCCACATGAATGAGAGGGTTCAAATGCTTCCCTTCAGTATTACAGGATGTGCCCAACCCATACACGATTCCTGACCTCAGAGATGAGGTCACTTTGGCAAGATACCCATTCTTGCCTCAGGCTAAATCATGGATTGCAGAGATGGCATCAACACATCAAATTGACATCGATGAATTGCTAGATGGTAGTATGATGGAACGTTCTAGGATACGTGCTCGTTCTAGATTAATCGACTCTGTTGACAGTAAAGACGGGGTGGAAGTTGCATCTATTGGAGATATACATACCGTCGAAGGTCGCTTGCTCGAAGCATTTTCATTCTATTATGCAAGATTGGTCGTTGGAGCAAGTGAAGATGAGCGTTTAATCTCTAGGTGGGCGCAAGCAGAAGCTGAAAGAGCGCAACATATTCTAGTAAAAGACAATGCAATAGATACTATCGCTAACACTTACATCTCTCAAATCGAATGCGATGAAAAGGGTATTTGGAAAATTGGTTTGTCTGACTTTATCGAACTATGTACTGGCATTACAGGATCACGATGGAGACTTCCTAATTGTGTTGTAAAAGATGGCTGGGTTACCTTGCATGATGAAGGAGACAAATACTCCTCTCGGGCAAAGGTTGCTAGATTACTTCGTGAAAGAATGAAGGAAGAAATTAAGCAAGACGCTCTAGAAAAGATGGCCAAAATGGATGAAAGTTTGCTAATCCGTTTGTCGGAGCCTGTCGGAATGATTCGCGGCTTGGTTGCATCTAGGACTGCTGAAACTATTGCGTTGATTGGTGCTGGTGAAGAGGATTGGCCACCGTGTATGCGCAAAGCGGTGTCAGAGTTAGCAGAGGGCGTGAATGTGAACCACTTCGGGAGAGTGTTTCTTGCATCTATGTCTAGGTGTATTGGGCTACCAGTTGAAACTACTGTTGATTTCTTCAGACCAGCCCCTGATTTTAGCGAAGGGACCACTACCTACCAAGTGAACCATCTTTACGAAAGAGAATATACTCCATCTGGTTGTTCGAAACTGAAAGTCAATCACAACTGTGCTGTTAGAACAGGGGATGACCGATTGTGCGACCAGCCGTGGATGGATCATCCTCTGAAGTACATACGCGCAAAACAGCGTAGGCGCAAGAAACAAGGTAGTATGGAAATTAATGTTGTAACGCCCAAAGCGGGCGATGCTTGATGAACAGGAAGCGCGTCAGCATTATCGTAGCCGGGGTTGACATCTATGACTAGGACGCTCGTATTGACTGTAGACCGAGACAATGATCTCGGAATTAAAACAGCAATACGCGGGCCCGTAGTAGGTCGAAAGCCAGTTCTGACTGCGGCTCTTAGACTGGGCATTGCAGACCCGGAAGAAAGCGATACAAACGCTATACTTGGAGCACTACATCAACACGATAACCTAGTTGAGTCTGGTGGCGAAGGTGACGAAGTCGAAGTTGCAATTCTTACTGGTGACGAAAAGGTAGGCGTGCGCTCTGACAGAGCAATTGCTGCACAATTAGAAGAAGTTGTTACAGAGTTTCAACCCGATTTAGCGATATTAGTCACTGACGGAGCTGAAGATGAGTCAGTTTTACCAATTATCCAAAGTCAGGTTCGCATCGACCATGTCGAGAAAATTATTGTTAAGCAATCAAAAGGTATTGAGGGGACTTACTACTATATTGTGAAAGCACTAGAAGACCCGAAATGGAGAGCAAAAATGCTTGTTCCTCTAGGAGCAATCATGGCTGTTTTCGGATTTGGAGTAATGCTACCAGACACCTTAGGCGGTATTGTAATCGGTTCACTACCACTAATTTTTGGATTATTCATACTATCAAAGGGACTGGGTCTAGAAGCGACTGTAGGCAGAATTGCCCAGGAAATGAGAGAAAATGCAGATGCTGCTATGTTCTCATCTCTGCTCTGGACAAGTACTGTATTCAGTGCCATATTCGCCGTAGCCACCGGTTATGGCACATATATCGATCTTGAAGCAACTGCTAATTATTCTGTGCTGTGGATAGAAGTAGTTCACTCAGCGCTTGCTTGGATTGTTATTGCTTTCTTGACCTCAACTGCCGGGTTTATGCTACTAAGATTGCAAAAAGGTTCATTCTCTGGAAGGTTGATTGTCTTGGCAGTATTTGGAATGGTGGTTTATTCATTACTGAATCAAGGATTAGATATTGCGATTAAGGTATTGACTGGTGTAGACTATGAATTCTCAGTACAAGGCATTTGGGAAGTAATGTTGGAGCCGCTAATGTGGATTGCAATTCTGTGGGTAACCACTACGATTGTACGTGCTGTTCAAGCAAGACAGGCTCAAGCAGATCGCTACTGGGGAATTTAATCACGAGTGAAAAACCGCTTCGTGCATGCATTGAGGGCATGTCACTTTGATTGGACGAACATCTGGAATCCCTAGTGGAGAAGAACAAGCAGGACAAATTATTGCTTGGCGGACTTTCGACTGATTATCGACTCCTTTCTGAGAAGGATTGTATTTCATACGATATTGGTCTGGATTATCGATGTATTGTGGCCCGCTATTCAATGGCTGCGCTGTTTCAAGGTCGACTACATCCTTGTATGCTCCAGGTACGAACTCATCCACTACAGGAGGAGGAGCATGGGCAACCGCCCCTGCCTTGTAAGCGGCGAGTTCAGATTCTATTTCTGCCAAACCAGTCCCATGGTTTCGACTCGCTGTATCCATCTCAAGCATTAGGTCATATCCAGAAAGAGTTGCCAGCTTGGCTAGGACATCGGACGGTAGTGGCATAGACGACTCCGGGTGCTCATTTCCCATGAACTTTCGTTTTACGCGCTTCCAAATGGGATGTCCCGTAATTATACGGTGGCATTTGACCATTAAACTACTATTTGGGGCCCCTAGCCTTCTTGAATGCGGGGTTTTATTTCCGAATAAAAGTCATTTGATGCCCCCAGATAGATGATGGGTTGAAATAGGTTAAGCAGAGGGCCGGCGAATGAGGAGGAAGGAAATTGCCACAAAGCAGACCACGCAATTCTGTTATCGCAAATAAGTCTAGAGCAGCCCGTTCACTGACATGCGGCCAGGTAATGTGCGCGCCGAATGTACTGAACAGAGATGCTTCTGTTGCAGACGCATTGGATAAAATTACCAGTAAGGATTGGGATCACCTATTCATTGTGAATTCTGAACGCGTGCCTATTGGCAGGATTCATGCTGTTGCCTTACTGAAGATTATCGCCAAAAAGACTGTGAATCGCGACATTGCTTGGATGCACACAATCCCTGCTCGTCAACTGATAACTCAAGAAACTCTCACAATGCGTCAAAGTACTCCGCTACTGAAGGCTGCTGCATTGATGCTAACTCATGATTTGAATCAGTTGGCCGTCACAAATACAGATGGACAGATTGTTGGTTCTGTGTCCCACAGTATCGTGGCAAGACACTTGCCTCGCTTTATTCTGTGAGCAAGTTTCAACTGTAAAATCGATGTGGGCACGTTATGTCTTCACCGAGACTCTGGCCTAACCCCCCTAGTAACTCCCCTCTGCCTTTACCGGCAGGTCCCAGTTTCTTCTCAAGAAACGATTTTGTAGACATTACTCCCCCTCAGACTCCTGATTCTGAATCCATAGGTCTGGATGAATTGCGAGACTACGTTGGAAACCATACCTTCGAAGATGGTAGTAAAGTGTCAGATGTTATTGATTTGAAAAATAGAAGACCTCTGTTGATCGCAGGTGAGTTAGCTAACCCGTATCGATTGAGCGACCTCATGGCCCCTGATATGCCAATAATTCCTGTACGCTTGGAAGATATATGTCGTACTTGGGCAGACAATTTAGACCCACGAGACGTTCAGCCTGGAATTCATCATGTGACAATTGTTAGATCCCCTGGTTGGTGGGAAAGGAGTTTCATAACACTCCTTGAATTGCCTGATATGAAGAAGTTAGTCAAATGGCTTGACGGTCATAATTCTAACACTTGGGCTCCTAAACGTTTGGCTGAAGGTAATATCAGATTAGAGACAAACATGCAATTAATGCCGCCCGAATTTGAACAAATATCGTGGGATGGCATTGAAGAAAAGGTCGAAGTGGGAATGCCTCCTGCCAACGG
>JAACDL010000019.1 GCA_009936765.1 Methanobacteriota archaeon | reverse complement strand
CGTCTACTAATTCCCATGCCCAGCCATCTTTCGATGTTAGAAGATGTTTGTCTCCTGAACTGAAAACATTCTCTAAATCACATTCGACTCCAATCGACTTCTCTGTCAACACTTCACCTTCACTCATGGATATTCTTCTGTAAGTTCCACCCCGTAACCAGACAATAATATCGTCACCAGAAATCGTAATCGAACTAACCTCGTTAGATCTCGGTAGTGCCTTACCTTCATCTGCGAATAGTGGCAGCCTCCAAATCTCATTTGCAGATGAGTCAATACAATATATTCCTCTGGCCCATAATGCGAAAACAATTCTTTCGCCATTTGATTTGACAGCCAAAGGCTCCGCATCAACAATGTGGCACCACTCTGCTCCACTAACCATCAAGTCTCGATTAATTCTTAATTCAGCTTTAGATGGACCGTCTTTTAATTCCTTATCAAGTGGCAATAAGGCCATTCTTGCAAGTCTTAATTCATGGTCTACCCAAGTTGCAACTATTCCCGAATCACAAAGTGTCGCATGAGTTATTTCACACGGGAATGGTTTGGCCGTATGGCCATTGATTGTTATTCCACCTTCAACATCGATGAGGACTTCGACGTCATCTTTCCGAAAAATCCGCCAAGGTGCACCCTCCATGATACTGCGATGGGGGTTAGCCTTGTGAACCATTCCTTCAATAGTCCAAATCCGTACGCAGATACATGGTCAGCCTGATTATAGTCTCCGGAGGAGATGTTGCCTCGACAAATCAGGCCAATGAACTTCTGAAGTTATGTGATTGGAAAACACTCGAACCAGTGGAAGGAAAGCCTTCCTATTCCTTTTTACACGCTAGAATCTGGTGGATGGAAGATGGTTGCCTTTGGGAAGATGATCTTGACAAACGATGGGAACTAGCTACTGGTGAGAAGCCAAGTGAGGTTATTTTCCCGTCCAGACATTCAGCAGCCAGCGGGAATGCCTCACTAACTCTCCATCCAATTGGTACTATGCAAGTTCCGGATGATGAAGTTCCGGAATATGGCGGCAAAGCCGCTGATTGCCCACCTCCTAACCCTCGTCTTGCCGCTTGGTGGCGTGAAATGAATCGAGTTGCTAGTGATATGGAGGATTTTGATTTATCATTAGAAACAACCCACCACGGTCCATGGATCGAAACACCATCATTGTTCATTGAGATTGGCTCGACTGCTGATACTTGGGGACATGAAGAAGCAGCCGTAGTTCTAGCCGGAATCATTTATCGAGGTCTAGGATTGGATGGTACCAATGGTTTAGGTAACTGGGACAATAAAAGTCGAGTAGTAGTTACTCTGGGTGGAGGGCATTATGCTCCCAGAGCCAATATGTTGGGATTGCACGAGGGGATTTGGATTGGTCACATGTTGGCGACTTACGCTTTACCATTCGAAAGAGATGAGAATGGAAACGTATCAGGTATGTGGGAAAATAGCATTAGAAAGGCCATTGCTGCAACAAAGATGGCCTACCCTGGCGGAGAGATAGTCTGCAGCATGGATAAGAAGGCGTTCAAAGGTTGGCAAAGGCAGGCTATTCGTGATTTACTGGAGGAATTAGAAGTTCCTCTACTCAAGCGTGCCGAAATCATATGATGAAAACCGTCAAGAATCGTCGTCACTGGCGAGTGTCATGGTCGGCCTGTTTTCACGCATGGTAGTCGGCATGACCATTCGCATGCCACGTTGGTTTGTGAGTTGGGTAAGTCGCCGATATGTTGCAGGCCCCGAACTAAAAGATGCTGTGAAAGTTATGCACAGACTCTCCAAAGAGGGGGCTTGTTTCACTATTGATGTGCTTGGTGAAGAGATTACTTCTATGGACGAGGCAACTTTTTTCCTCGAGGAATATAAGAGAGTAATCACTGCCATTAGTGACAATAAATTCGATGCTAATTTGTCAATTAAACCAACTGCTTTCGGATTACTTCTTGACAGTGAGAAAGGCATGGATAACATCGAATCTCTAGTTTCAATGGCTAATGAACATGATATGTTTGTAAGACTAGATATGGAAGACCATAGAGTGACTGATGACACAATTCAAGTCATGCTTGACATGCATGACAAGGGTTTGAAGAATGTTGGTGTTGTGCTTCAAGGGAGATTATTCAGAACACTAGAGGATATCAGATACATTGCAGATAAGATCGGTCCAAATGCAGATTACCGAATTTGTAAAGGGATATATTTGGAGCCTTCAGAGATATCTCATACGGAAAGACAACCAATTATTGAAGCAACAAGTGCTTGCATAGATGCTATGCTAGATTCAGGAGCATACGTTGGTATTGCCAGTCACGATCATCCAGTAGTAAATCATACACTGAAGGCCTTAGAGAGCAGAGGAATGGGTCCTTCAACTGATGATCCACGCGATAATTCTGGTGCGGTGCGAAAACAAAAAGGCCCTGGCTACGAATTCCAGATGTTGCTCGGTGTAAGGGGCCCTATGAGGAGGAAATTGAGCAATCAAGGACACCGTACTCGTGTTTACATTCCATATGGTGAAATGTGGTATGAATATTCTATTCGACGTCTGCAAGAGAATCCAACCATCGGAACTCAAGTAGCCAAAGCATTCCTAATGCCATGGACAAATCGTCCATGATTAGCTTCGTTTTTTCTTCTGTCTGCGGCCAGGTCTTTGCTGCTTAGGTTTGCCTGCTTTCTCAGCATCTGGCATAACGGGGTTTGGGTTATCTCCAAGCCTACCTTCCTTCCAAGCCTGTCTTCTCTCACGAGGCGAATTTGGTAATTGAGTTTCTTCAGGTCTAGGTGGTTCGTGAAGATAGATTCTCTTGATGTCATGAGCAACGACTCTACCTGTCATTGTTCTTCCAGTGCCCGTGTGGATTGCGCGAATTCTCCATTTCGCCCCGTCATGTTCCATCACAGAACCTGCTCTGAACATTTTATCACGTTCTACAAAGATTGAGTCGCTATCTGAAAATTCACCTTTAGTTAATGTCAAACGTACCATTACGATGTCAGAACGGACAGCATTAGCTCTTCCAACTTCTGAAGCAACTAATTTCTTGACTGGGTTGTTTTCTTTGTTTTCGATTCGATTTATTTCCCAACTTGCATCAGCGTATTCGAAAATATCTCCGAGCCGAAGAATCTCGTCATCGTCCACATCAATTTTTATGACCACAGTCTCAGATCCTTCACTTAGTAGGAACGGAACAATTACTTCTTTTGGAGGTCGCATTTGAACAGTGTGAATGTGAGAGCACTCCTCACACTTCAACAAATAATCGGCTCCAGTGCCCGTTTTCTTCTCACGAAGTATCTCGTGACCACAGGGTTGGCGACAGCCAGGGCAGTCAGTTACATTCTCGATGAGTTCTTCAACATCATATTCTTCAGTGTCATCTTGAAACTCTTCGTCCATACATACTCCTCCCTATTTGCGGGCCATGCCCTTCACCTTTGAGGCTGTCGGCATATGCGAAGGCTTGTGAAGGGGAGACAAGAGCAGTGGACATGCGCGAGGAAGTTTTGGCGGCAGTCCTGTCTGCTAACAAAGAACTGTCCCGGGATGAACCCGAAGTTGCTGCAAATATTGGCATCCAACTCGAGCACATGGGTTTGTCGACTTGGTCGATTTCTGTACGAAGAAGGATTCGTGATTCAATATCTTTAATCGAACCAAAAAAGATTATTCAAACAGGTGCAGGGATTGGTCATTTGTCTGCATGGATTCTTGATCACTACGAGAACAAAAACGAGCTAGAGCAATTTCAAATGATAGAAGAGGGGAACAGGTTCGCTGTAATACTTACAAGACTGAGAGAGAGATATTCTTCAGTCCCATCAAGCATAGTTGTAGGGTCTCCATCACTACTTTCCAGTGAACTGAAAGCATGGTCGATTTCAAAATCAGGAGATCCTCCTATGTTGCCTGGGGCCGACGTAATCATTGTCGATGCACCGATGGTTAGATTAGCTGGTGAAATCAGTTCAATGCTACCACTTCTTTCAAAGAACGGTGTTTTATTCACCGTTGAACCAACGCCTCCAGTTGGTGATAGAGAGACTGATGATCCAGAAGTAGTTGGGTTCAATGAATGGATGGAACTAATTAAAGATTCAAACGAAACTCACCATCTTGCATTCGCACCTTTGTTCGGTGGAACTATTGTAGCATGGTTACCGAGAGAGTGATTTCAAGCCGCTTCGTTTAGAAGGGCATCAATTTGTAGCAACCCGTATCCGTAATAGTCATCGTGATTCTCTTGACCACTACGTTGTTTGGAGGAATCCGCAATCCATTGTTTCAGGTTGTCTAACATGTCGGTCCCACCATCTTGTAAGTCCGGATATTCTTCGAACAGAAGTGCAATTGCTCCCGTGACATACACAGTGGCTGCACTGGTTCCCGAAGAAGTTCCCCAGCAATATTCTGCACCTTCACAATCTTCCCCAATCATGATGACTGGCACTCTGTGACCGGGTGCTACGACTTCAGGTTTCTCATTCGGACTGTTTCTTGCCAGTTTAGGAGGCCACAACCTTGCGCCATTGTCTCCTATAGAGGAACCTGACCAAATATTTCCGTTAACATCTACTCCACCAACACAGATTACAGTACTAACGATTCCGGGCGATGCTACGTCTCCATCATCATCCGAACCACCATCATTACCTGCAGCTGCTACAACAACAATTCCAGCATCATAGGCTGCATCAACAGCATCTTCAACAGCATCACCTAGAATTATAGAAAAACCTGATGCATTTCCACCTAGTGATAGAGAAATAATGTCCACGCCAGATGTAACACACCAATCAATGGCTTCAGCAACAGTTTCGTCATCGCCTCCACCGCTGCCTGATAGTGCTTTAGCAACATATAGGTCAACATCTCTTGCAATACCGGTGTACCCTTCATCTGCTACAAGTATGCCTGCCATCATTGTTCCATGACCATTGTCATCATAGGGTGCACTTTTACTACTGATGAAATCAGACCATCCAGCAAGTACCATGCCATCCAAATCTGGATGTCCGGTATCTATTCCAGAGTCTACTATGCAAACATCAACTCCTTCTCCTGAAAGATCGTCCACTCGATCATAATGAACAAGATCATCAAAATCTCGTTCTCTTTGGAGTGCTTCAGCAGAAGGTCCAGCAGTTAACTCATCAACTAAGAATTGCCAAATCACCCACGCTACTGCAATCATGAACACAGAGATGGCGACTACTGTCACTTTCTTGATGAAGTCCATGTCATCTGGAATTTCAGCGTTAGGAATCGATTTATGTCCATCCATTAGTCTCAACCCAGGGCTTCTACGGCTTCAACTAGTGTTTCTGCAAACAATCTAACTTCCGCTTCAGTATTGTAAAGATAGGCGCTTGCTCTTAGTGAACCTTGGTCGATTCCTTTGTCGTTGAACCAAGAGTGAACGCAATGCATTCCGCTACGTACCATTACATCTGCTGCCTCATCGAGAAGTATTGCAATATCATGTGCATCAATTGTTTCGAAAAGCAATGAGCAGATTCCACCTCGAAGCGAAGGGTCTTCTGGGCCAATAATTTCAATTCCATTTACATCTTTGATAATCGATGTCATAACTCTGTTCAGTGAAACTTCATGTTCATGAACCATATCTAAATCAATATCTGATATGTAATCGATAGCAGCATTAGTTCCTAATATTCCAGCATAGTTTCCTAGACCACCTTCGAATCTTGCAGGAGGTTTAGACCATACCATAGAATCGTAGTTGGATGTCTCAACCGTACTTCCACCAGATTGTATCGAACGCATATTCTCTAACAATTCCATTTTGCCCCAAAGGCCTCCCATTCCGGATGGACCCATCATTTTGTGGATAGAAAATGCCATGAAGTCAACCCCAAGGTCTTGGACGTCGACTTTCATATGCGGAGTGGATTGAGCACCGTCAATACATACCATTGCACCATGATCTTTAGCGATCTTAGCTGCTTGTTTAACAGGAGTTGCAACGCCGTCGAGATTACCTACGTGAGATAGAGATACCATACGCAACTTATCTCCGGCATTTGCACATGCTTCTTCGAATGCTTCAATGTCAAATGTGTTATCAGTATTGGATCTGACTACGCGATGGTCAATTCCCTGTTCTTGTTCTAATTGTAGCCAAGGTACGAGATTAGAATTATGCTCTCTATCAGTTGTTAGGACAACATCGCCCTTGTTCCAACTTAGGCCTTTAGCAACCTGATTAAGAGAATGAGTTGCATTTTTGGTGAATATAATCTCATCAGGAGAATTGGCATTGAACATCTTGCTCATTTTTGACCGGCAATTTACTACTTTCCTCGACACAGTAGTTGCATATCTGTGTACCGAACGACCTGCACAACCAGGGGATTCCTCATAGTAGGATCTTATCGCATCAATCACTGGCTTTGGGCGTAATGTCATACATGCATTGTCCAAGTACACAGGGGGGTTTTCTCCACATAGTGTTGGAAAATCTTCCCTTTTCTCTTGAAACATTACCATGCCTCCGAATCAGGAATATAGTCGCCCACAGGACTGTTTATTCCACAGCTAGAACATGTATATCTTGTTGGATAATTTTCAGAACACCCTTCGCAGTTGTTACCAGCAGGTCCTCTGCTGTTACAATCAGTACTGGCACAATCTACCACTGTTTCTCCAGCATCATTCTGGCTAATTGGAGCACTTGCCTTGCATGAACGACACTCCCCTTCGCTAACTAATATGACTCCATCCAACAATAGGTTGGCATCTGCAGCAGCAGCAGCCCTTATCTGTACTCTAGTACCTTCTCCCAACATCCTTTGAGGGAACCAAAGCATGTGCATTAGCACATAGATCAAGGCCACTCCACTGATTAAGTGAATTGTATAAACTGCGTAATCTTCAGTGACTCTATCTGCAATGAAATGAGCTCCAGACCACCCGTTAAGAATAATCAATAAAACCCATGTGCAGACCATAATTGTCCAAGAAAACAGACTGTGTTCAGCCATGGCCTCTTCCATCACTCTTACATCTGTGTGAACGTGGTGTTCCATAACGTGCAGGTCTCTAGTTTCAGTAACTGCTTTCCAAAAGAAGTATGTGAAGAAACAGCCAACTGCTCCGAGTATCACTCCTCCTAATGCATCCCCTAGGCTGGCACCTACAGGGAATCCTGGTGAACTTACGTGCAAGACTACTTGAGAAATGAAAACCGAGCCCCAGATAATCATCACGTTGATGATATGTCCTCGCATGATAGGGAAGTTAACAGAAAGTTGAACGAAGAACCAGATCCACAGAATCGACGACACAATTAGTTGGAAGAATGCGAATCCACCTATGGCACTAAATCCATCTATTCCTGATAATTTAGGGTCTCCTCCACTGAATATTTCTGTGGATACTGAACCTAATAAGAATGCCAAAACTCCAGTTAGCATGGTTAGGAAGTGAGGTTGCCCCCATTCGGCTTTTAGTAAGCGGAATTGAAATTTCCATTCATGCCTAATCTGGTCAATTGGTCGGAGAGAAGGGTGAAGGTCTCCAAATTTCTTATCGAGAACGATGTCACCCAAGCGAAATGGCATCTCATCATGCTCAGAGAATGGAAGGTTAACCTCAATCTCGACACCCTCCGCCATGTTAATCGGTGAGCATTCTCCCTTTGAGTCATTTCGGTCATTTGCACCTCCGTAGGAGGTGGATGAATTCAAGCGAGGGCTTGATAAAAGTAGAATATTCCACTCGCAACAATACCTACCATTATTCCATTTCTAATTGTATTTGATTTCCACTTGACTAACCACTTTTTGCCTACACGTACGCCGATTAAGGCAGACAATACCAATAGGCCAGTTAGTTCAGTGTGCTCTATTATTTCCTCTGGGCGAAAGTATAGGTAAATTGGAATTCTTGTAAGGTCAACGCAAAGTGCCAAAACACTTGCAGTTGCTGCAAATGACATTTTGTTAGTTAATCTTCGAGATAAGAACATCGCTCTAAGTGCCCCTTGGTGTCCGGATAGCCCCCCCATGAAGCCCGAACCAAATCCTCCAATCCGGTCATTTGCTTCTGGGATTTTATAACCAGACCAGTTCTCACTCAATGTTAATATTGGCAAAATTATTAGGAATATTCCAATCACTAGCAATAGAGGTTTTTGTGGAACTTGAGTTTGCAGTACAGCTCCTAATATTGCTCCAACTACTAGCCATATCCCATAATGCTTGATTGCCTCAAACTCAACATGTTCTTTCAGACTGAAATATTT
>JAACDL010000140.1 GCA_009936765.1 Methanobacteriota archaeon | reverse complement strand
TGGATGTGCAGGTATAGTTGCTACTAACACGACGATTGAACGTCCTGAGGAAGAGGGGATTATGCTTGAAACCGGTGGACTTTCAGGTCGACCTTTGCGTCAACGTTCCACTCAAGTCATACGATTGATTGCAGATCATACCGATGGTAACTGGCCAATAATTGGTGTAGGTGGCATTTCAAATGCCGATGATGCTTGGGAGAAAATTATCAATGGAGCGAGTTTAATTCAAATCTATTCGGCTATGGTTTTTCAAGGGGCGAGCTCAATCAAATCGATTGTAAATGGCTTAGATAAGAAATTGAAATCACACGGCATAGCCAACATCGAGGACGCAGTAGGTCTTGCAAGGAGGGCATGACATGTTCACACATCGAACTAGACTATTACTAATCGGTGGTGTACTCACAATCGCTTTAGCCGCTACTTTGCTGTTAGAGGCGCCTGAGGCTACGAGAAGCGTTGATGAGGTAATGGACAGCCCAGATGAACTTGAAGGGCGTGAAATCGCCATTAGAGGCGAAGTTCTTGATGGTTCAATAAATAATGAGACTTCAACTTTCATCCTTCACGGTGAGTCAGAAGAATTACTGGTTGATTTTAGCGATGCTTCTGTATCCAATGGTTTGGATGATAATAGAACAGTTTACGCAGAAGGGATACTGACTCAGAAAGACGGTATTTGGGTCTTTGAAGCTGATGTTATCAAGACGAGTTGCCCCTCCAAATATGAAGAAGCCACAGATGAATAACCTTCGGTGGGTTCAAAACAGTTAGGCTTCACGGCAAGCCGGGATAGGAGGGGAGTTTGCGTGCCCTCTTCCGCAAATCGCAAATGGCGGTCCGAACACCGAGGAGCGGCTCAGCCGGTTCATGGGTTCCCATAGGCGGACGTCGATGTCTCGCCCCCACGTGACCCGGGTGTCACGAACCGAAGCCGGAAGGAGTCGGGAAATGAATAACCGGGGGAACAGGTCAGGCCGGGAACGGAGCAGCCCTACCTGGGGCCATGGGTGCCGTGGGGTAACGGGACGGAGGAAGCTTGTGGATTTGGCCTTTGGATACGAGGGTCCACCTTCGGGATTCCCACTTTCTTTCATATTCTAAACAAGGGTTTGTAAGCCTAGTCGATTAATTCCTACTGATACAATGGATAGCATAGTGCTGGTTACATTTTGGTTTTCTTCATTATTCATAGGCCCAATGTGGATCCTGATGTGGTTCTTCCCTCAGCATGATGTCACAAAGAAAATCGTTGGCGACTTACGAATTTGTGTGATGCCATTGATAGCATCATACGCTGTTTTACTAGGGCCTAATTTATTTGATGTAATTATGGCATTGGCAACACAAATGCCAACTCCAGATATAGTATTAGAGTTATTTTCTACTGATGAAATGATAATGCTAGCATGGTTACACTTCCTCGTTATGGATACATTTGCTGGCAGGTATATTTGGATGCGAATGTTAGCTGCAGAACGCCCTATCCAAATCTCAATGCCCGTTTTGTTATTCTGTATGATGGCAGGACCAATTGGGTTGCTAATCGGTATTCTTGCAACCTCAGATGTCAAAGACGACATCTCCGTACCATCCAGGGCCCTCGAATGATGGTACTTCTGGCCAATCTGAAGGGATTTTTTCCTGTGACTTGACTTCTCTGAAAGCGAATTCATGGGTAGTCACTGCCTTTATTTCTACTTCCAGTTCAACTTCATCTTTGGACACATAAGACACCTGTGCTTCGATTATCCCGTCTCGAATCATTGGCTGGCACTCAAGTAAAAATTCTTCATGTACTTCGGCTCTGTAAATTACTTCATCTAGCCACTTAACTATCAGAATGTCAAAATCACCATCATGTGATATTTCCCATCTTGCAACCTTTCTCTGAATTGAGTTAACATCTTGATTAGGTGCCAATAGAATAGATTGCATACCGAGTGTCATCTCTCTAAGGAGGTCATTCCGGTTTTTGCCGAAGGCTCTGATTCCGACATCGGCAGTGGTTGGGCGAACCCAGTAACTCAATGAATCACCTCTGGGAGATTTGTAGGCTCCAAGCAACTTCGCCTAGTCTGTTGGCAAGGTCATCACTAGTCAATGTGAAATTCTGCGTGCCACTCATGATGCATTCACAAGCAGCGTTAGCAAGATGCGCAATATCTTCCACTGTCAATCCAAGGTTTACACCTGCAGCCACTGCCACAGCAGCAGCATCGATTATTCCAATCATGCCCCGTGGTTCTGCGAGCGTACACGGTGCAGATATTACATCGCCATTGGATGTGTAAACTGTAACTCCATTTTCGCCTTGAAGGACGACCATAGTACTCCAATTATTCTCTTTGATTAGGGTTTTAGCAGCATCTGAAGAATCATTACTTGCCATTCTCTGTGCCATCAAGTCTAATCCACGGGTTTGGAATATCACCCAATCTGCTCCTGCTGTTCTATGAAGACCTGTAAGCTTTGGATCACAAATAACTGGAACCTCGGCTAATTTGGCAGCATTAATCAGACGTGCTGCACCTTCGTCAGTAACCACACCTTGTCCGTAATCTGAAATTACTAGGACATCGGAAGTAGTGATTCGATTAACAGCCTGGTCCATGATTTTGGAATGGGCTTCAGCATCGACTGGAGTATCGTCTTCAATGTCCCATCTCAAAACTAGTTGTTGATTCGAAATAAGATATTCTCTTCCTGCGATTAGACGCGTTTTGACAGTTGTAGTTCGATCTTCAATAATAGCAATACCGTCACAATCAACTTCTTCTTCTTCAAGTGCTTCAATAATGCTTTCACCTGGCAAATCATCTCCAATCACTCCGAACAATATGGCATCAAGTCCAATGTTCTCCAGGCCTCTTGCAACGTGTGCAGCAGCACCTACGTCTTCATGTCGGTGAGTTTCTTTCAGAACTGGAACCGGAGCACGAGAGTTCAGATTATTGGCATAACCATGTATGTATCGATCCAACATGATGTCGCCAACCAAGACTACATCGCCAGACATGTTCTTGATTTGGGTTTGCAGGTTTACCAACCTGTCGTGGGTCTCGTGCTCAACATCGCTCATTCCCATGTTTTCACCTCCGGGGCTTCTTGTTCTTCAATCATCTCTGTCGAGAAGTTCTGCTAGTAGTGTTGCATGACGAGAATCGCTAATTCCTAATGTGTCACGTAAAGTAGCAAGCATTGCTGCTTCGTCTGAAGTAATCATTCCATCTTCCAGAGCAGTTACCAATGTGGCTTTGTAAGCCTTAGTGGAGTCATCTAAAACTGGATCCATTCTAGCATCTGTCATCAATTTCTCATGAGTTTCAAGGTCGATTCCAAAGGCTTCTCTCATTGTTTTCAAGAGTGCAATTTCATCTTGCATAATTTCTCCATCGACAAGAGCCTGCCTAAGCATATCAAGATAAACTTCCTCAGGAGGAGGGGCGTTCTGAGCCCGCCTAGCCTCATCAGATAACCGCCGGACTCTGTCTGGGTGCATTCCTACAAAATTAACAACTTCAGAAATTAATTGCTGTTCATCCTTGGTAATTTTACCATCTTCCCATGCTCTGGCTAGCATTCTTCTCACGAGGTTTTCACCTGCCTGAGCATCCAAGGAAGCAACTCCTTCTGGGTTAGATACAGGGGATATAACTGCACTATCATGGAATACCATTCCTTCGTCAACATGAGAAATAAGTTCGAGTGTCATTTGACCCCCTTTTCTTAATGATGAAAGCAAAACCTTCTGACCGTTTTTATCAACAAATAGCCCAAGGATTCGATCTCGTAAAGCACCAGCTCGCTCTCTTCCTGCTGGTGTTAGACCATACACTCTGCGTTTTTGTCTAGCACCCGGAACATGCCTTTGCCCAGTGATTAATTCTGAACGGTTTTCTAATTTTTTCAAAGTACGTGGTACATGTTTCCTTTGAACATGCACAGCAGCAGAAATTCCAGCCTGTGTGATAGTATTGGGGGCTTCCCAATTCCCTTCAGGTAGTATGTTGTCAAAGAGATGTAAAAGAGTGCGTTCTTCTGTTGTCAATGTGCCGAGGTAACCATCAACCATACTTCTCCCTCACAGTTAGGAGGAGGGGGGAGGCACATAAGACTGGTCACTCTGGGACTAACATGTCAGGCGGGAAAAGACCCAAACTAAGGGTTCGGAATACCCGTCCAATTGGACAATCAGCCGAAAGTCCACCTTCTAAGAATCATCCCGAGCCAGAACTTAGGGATGGCGCTTGGTTCCTACCAGAACCAATTTCTAATCGTCTGCATCAAAAATCAGCATTGGGAACTCCAGTGACTGGAGGTGTCCTTCTGACTGCTGAAGAAATAATGTTCTGCCATTGGAATCGGCATGTTCCGTTGCCTAATGGTTGGGTAGATGACAGAATCGCTGAAGATGCTAACTTTGTTTACAAATCTGTAGTTTTTGATGTTGTAAGAGAGGGTGGAGATAAAGTCGTTCCAGTTGATGGCAAGTGGTTGCGATGGTCCCGAGAATCCCACCCTAGTCGGGGTGATGCAGAGGCTGTAGTTAGATGGGCAAGAACTGGTGATGATTTGGATATCAGTGAACTATTATCTTGGGCACAATCAATTTCCAAAGATGGGATGTTGGCTGAATTTGCATTGATTGATGATGAAATGGATGTTACTATGTATCGGTTAAGTATCATCCAACCACAAGGTTCTCTTGTGCCTGCAACAAAGGATGATTATCCATTACTGGGTGTTGAACATTTATCACGTCGATTCCTCAGGAATGACGAATTGAACTGGATTAATGGTGTCGAGAATGAAGTGACAGATTTGTTCGGCGAACTCAATTCGCGTGGTCTATTGATGCGGCCTGGGTTCAAGTATGGTTGTCGTTGGAGAGTTTATTCAACACCTGTAGATGTTGACCATGCCCCTTGGCTTCTACAAATGGAACAAGATTCACCAAGGAATTGGGAAGGTGTCAGTCTTTCTGTAAGACTAGCTGAAGGGGTCCATAAAGGATGGGTCATCGCCCTCAAGAGGGACGACTGGAATTTCTTGCTCATCCGTAGACACTTGCCTGGTAGGTGAACTAATTCCTAGGACTACCCATAATGTCGCTAGCGCTAGTGCAATCGGAATTAAATTTGCAGGTTTTGTGTATTTGTCAAGTGTAGATAATTCTGAACTTTCGGCTTCTAATTCAACAGTTATTGCATATCTATGTCCTGAATCAGATGCTAGAATTACTTCTCCCTTTACCATCATCCCGGGTGTTAGCAAACCAGCCGGGTCAATATCCAAAACAATCGTTGAACCTGGAGAAACTTTCTTCGTACTTTCAGTTGTAGCAATCCTCGATAATGGGCCGTCTATCCCAATGATCCACGTTTGAGATTCATCTCCCGAAATTTCAATTGGTATTTCAATTTCTGACAACTCATTATATCCAATATTGCTGGTAAATGATGTCTCTTTTGGTATGTTTCCAAATATCTCAAATTCATGTCTTACGTCAACAATAGTTCCTGAATCACATGATATCGTACCTGTAATCAAACCAATAACTCCTATTGTTCCAGTTTGCTGGAAAATTATTTCTCCATCTTCTACTATGATATTTCTTCCATCACTACTTTGCAGGTCAAACATAATACCGTCACATTCTGCTTCGATTGGAATACTATCATCAATAGTTAGTACTGAGCCAAAATCTGGTAGGTTGACATCTGTCATATGTCCACACTCCATAGAAGAGAATTCAATATGCGGAGAGTCATCTTCGATAATAATTTTAGCAGTCCAATCAACTAGTATCCCATCCCGATTCCTAATGGTAACACCCTCTGCACCAAACGTGTCGTTCTCCCAGAATAGGTCACTCGCTTCACCCTCATTATTACCGGCGACCATATTCTGTTCACCATCGGCTTCAATCACCAATAACCACGCTCTTTCAGGGTGTGAATTGACTAGATTATCATCAACAGCTCCTGATTTTAAATCCTGTTGCAATACGAGAATGCCGTTGCCGGGTAGTCTTGAATCATATCCTGAATCACTTCTGTACTCTATCCAAATGTACTCTTCGTCACCGATTGGAATTTTCAAGGATGTACCTCCTTCAGAAAGGCCCTCCATTTTGATTTTTGGTCCTATACAATTAGTTCCAGGTAACCAGTCTAGTTGCATGTCTTGGTGTCGTTCTCCACCTACAAGTTCGATACTGGGTGTTGTTGGTAATGCAGGCCATACTCCATTTCCATTCCAATTCCCTTGGGCCATGATGTCCCATTTCCCAACACCCTCCCAAACCTGGTTAACAGTTACATCTTCAACTGGATACAAATCAGCAGCCCCCAGTTGGTGATACATCTCGTGTATCACTGTGCCAAAATTATTGTTAGAATGCTGACTAGAGATTGTGTAATGTGAGATTTTCATTCCATCAGGCAACTCCACAATCTCTTCAATAGATGAGAAGTGTGACCAAATCCTTGAATTTGAACCGCCTCCGTCTTCCTGGGGCTTGATACAGTGAAGGATTAGGAAGCGGTCAACCCAACCATCGTCATTGAGATCATATTTATCCCAGTCTACTTCATCCTCGATTTCTAAAACTATTTCTTGAGCCAGGATTCTGGGATTGACTCCATTTCTGCCCACATCATTTTGTCCATCAACATCATGCCCGTAGTCAGACATTGGAAAATCAGTAGTTATTATTCGTTCATGGTAATCGATTTCTAATGTTGAGTTTGGAGAAATACCTTGCTGCATGTAATCTTCAGCAGCATCGTCAAAAATATTTGCTGCTCGTTGTTGGTTACAATTGGCTACTTCCTGCTGGTCGGGGAAGTCGATTAAAACTACAAACCACTTTTCTTCATCAGTAACTCCGACTAATGGTCCCTCATCTTCTTCTTCGCCAATAGTGATAGAGTATTCTTCGACCAAATTATTTACTGCTTCGCCATTTAGATACGCACCCACTGTCAACAGTGATAGGATGATGGCAATAGGCCAACCGACAACAGGTCGCATCAGAGTCAAACATCCTGTCAAAAGGTATGAATCAATTGCTTAATCGGTTCATTTCAATGCCTAATTCTTCTATTGTGGCGATTAGGGAGAGGCTTGGATTAGTAATCCAGGCCTCGTTGGCCTGTAGATTTAGTCCGAATGGTATATTGTCTCCGAAATATACTGTCTCACAGTTTGATTTTGACAAAATGTCAGTGCACCGTTTGTTCACGCTTTCTTCGCTCCAAGGACCATGAATGCAAGCCATTGCCAATTCACAGTCAATCATACTCCCATCTGTTCGAACTACAGACAAATGAGCTAAATCTAACGATTCAGTTTTGCAACCTAAGAATCGTAACGAGTCGATGTAATCTACAGGCAATGATTCGATCACACAACCTGAGAACACTAATTTATCTGCTCCAAATCTTTTCACAGTATCCAATAACATGTCTTGCTGTTCACTACTTCTGCAAACCGATTCATAGGAGACATAACCCATTCCTTTCAATGGACTGACTCTTGGTGCAGTGCCATGACAACTGCAATCAACATACAATACTCTGAATCTCCCACCTTCAATATCCAGTAAATCCATCAATCCATGCCCTATTGGAATAGATGCTCGAAATGCTCTATATCCTGCAATTTCTACAAGTCCTGATGCAAAGAATGTCAAAGTGAATAATAATCCCGGTAAGCCATCTGGAATTACAAGCCACAAAAGCATCAGCATGAAACCGTGAATACGTAATCTCCACCAGCCAGCGTTCCCTGACCAGAGAAGTTTAGACATGCCTGCAATAACAACTACACTCATTGCAGCTAGCACCAATATTATCGCCCATGCAATTGAAATCGAGATTTGCAACATTTCCGCGGCATCATATCTACCTACGAGTCCTGTTTCGTCGTTGAATGAATGACCATAAGCGTATAGCCATGGGAGGAATTTGATTACAGTGAATACAAGGGAGCACAACGCAAGTGCCCACATAATTACCATCCATGAAACGAATGCTCTTCTTTCACTAGGAAGTAAACCTGGCCTTGCAAATGTATATGCTTGAACCATTGCAAAAGGAGCGGCCGTGAATAATCCTAGCAGAGATGCGCTTAGCCATCTCGTGCCAGCCCATTCATCCGGAGAGAAAATGTTGATGCAAGACTCTGAACATGGATCTAATTGTAATAACACGTAATGCAGTATTTCGTCGATTGAAATAGACCACACTATTGTCAATATCACTACCAAAATGATGATTGAAGTTAGCCGCTTTGCAAACTCATCAAGATGAGATTGAATACTGCTCCTGTCATCACTTGACAGGTGCAAGTCATTCATGGTAATCATACCATGTCCATTGGCATTTCTTGAGCGCGTGCTTGAATCACTGTACGGTATACCCCGTATATTCCCCAAAGCATACACATTCCAATAACAAGTGTGTAACCCCATGGGAGTTCAGTGTCAACAGCCCATCCCAGACCGATTGCTAGAACTAGAGCAATCGAGCCACGACGTATTCCTTGTGGGACTGCTAGTCTCATGTCCAAGTAAGGAGGACCTCCACCAAATCGGCGTTCGTAAAATTCTCCTTGTATTACTGCTGCAATGATAAGAATAGACAAGGTAGTCCAGAAGTAAAGATTGCCTTGTGTAAGGTAATCATTTGCAACTTCTGCCTGAGCTTCTGCTTCCAATTGTTCATCTGACTTTTGCCCGAATAGCGAATCATAATCGCCCACACTGATTGTTCTTAGGCTAGGATCTTCGTCTGGAGCTGCTGTTTCCGGAGCGCTGACAGTGAACGCTAGAGTCGTCCAATGGTCACCAGCATCTGGTGCTCCGCTTCCATCAACTGCATTACCTGCTAGTGAGAAGTGGATGTCACCTAAATCTTCAGAAGGTGCCTGCCATTCAATGACCCAGTCGTTACTTGGAGCATCATGAGATACTGCTCCGCCTGAATCAGGTACGATTTTACTTCCTTCACCTGGGGTGAATGTACCAGCTTCGTAATCCCAAATCATGTATCCGCCAGTTGAGTAGGATGCATGTGCTAGACTAATTGTGAAATTGTATGAGGCGTCAGCAACATAAGTTCTCGGGACTCCAGATATTGAAAGAATAACTTCTGATGAAGGAGAGCCACCCGCACCGTGGCACGAACATCCTTCTTCTGGGACTATTCTGTCATTGTGCTCCCATGGTGGTCCTTGCGAGTTACCAAATGCTGGCGCTGCAAGCATTATTGCCAAAACTGTAACCAGCAGCAAGGTGAACCTACGGGACATCGTTTACTGCCACCTGTGATTGCCTATTGAACATTGTCACATTCTGTCGCCCCTAAAGGGGCGTATTCTATGTTGTAAAATGCTCAAAGATCTTTGATTGCATTGTTCAATTGTGTCATCATTGCTTTACCATCGCCAAACAACATCATCGTCTTGTCTTCGTAGAACAAATCATTGTCAACACCAGCATATCCAACCGATAAACTCCTCTTGATAATAACGACAGTGCGAGCTTGGTCAGCATCTATGATTGGCATTCCTGCCAATGGACCCTCTCCTGTTCTTGCCGCAGGATTGCATGTGTCATTTGCGCCGATAACGATAGCCATGTCACATTCAGAGAATTCAGAGTTTATTTCATCCATTTCGATGAGTTGTTCGTAAGGTACGTTTGCTTCTGCTAGTAATACGTTCATGTGTCCTGGCATTCTTCCAGCAACTGGGTGGATTGCATACTTGATTTCTGTGTCAAACTTTTCTGCCATGAGGTCAGCAAATTCCTTGACTTGGTGTTGACATTGACTTACTGCCATTCCATATCCTGGAACGATGATAATCTTCTGTGCACCGTCGGCCATCATTGCAACCTCATCTGCGTCACTTCCTGCTTTGGTGCGAGTTAATTCTTGCTTTTCACTACCACCGAATGACTTGAACAATACGTCAATCAATTGTCTGTTCATGGCCTTGCACATGATCACAGTCAGAATTAGTCCTGATGCACCAACTAGGCTTCCTGCAACAATTAGTACACTGTTGCCGATAATGAAACCAGTGAATGCAGCTGCAATTCCAGAAAGTGAATTTAGAAGACTCACGACTACTGGCATGTCTGCCCCACCAATTGGTAGAACCAGTATTATTCCTAATACACATGATATGGCTATTATTCCCCATAGATAGTCAGTGTTGGTTGGGTCTTCTGTTGAAAGATAAATCAACGCTAAGGCCGATATGAAAAGTATTCCTTTGATTGGGTTCAACCATGTCGGGCCCCAAGTTGGAGTTCTAATCCATTTGCCAAATACTTCGATACCACCCTTTAATTTGAACATTGCAAGCAATGAACCGGTTAGTGTCATCCACCCAACTAGTGCAGACAAACCTGCAGCAACCATTGTCACTGTTAGTTTGAGTTCATTATCAGGTATAGCATCTGAATTTTCGAGATATTTCCAAGTTTCAGATAGTGCGACCAATGCAGATGCTGCTCCGCCAAACCCGTTGAATAATGCCACAAGTTCTGGCATACCAGTCATCTCTACTCTTTTTGCCATAATGTATCCAATCAGTGAACCAAGAAGGATACCTCCTCCAATAATAGTCCAGCCCACGATTCCACCATCAAAGTGCATATCGAGAACAGTAGTAATTACTGCTACTGCCATACCCATCATACCGTACTGGTTACCGCGAGGTGCAGTTCTTGGATGGCCTAATTTTTTGAGACCAAATACGAATAGTATTGCAGATAATAGATATCCGAAAGCAACCCAATCTGTAGACATTTCAAGCACCTCTCTTCTTTCCAGCAATCATATTCAACATTCGATTTGTGACTGCGAAGCCACCAACTACGTTGATCATTGCTAATACTAATGCGACAAATGCTAGTATTCCAGATACTGCTGTATCACCAGATTCATATGCGACATTTGCTCCTAGTAGGGCGCCGACTACGCTGATTCCTGAGATTGCATTTGCACCACTCATCAATGGAGTATGCAGCATTGCTGGAACCTTAGTGATTAATTCTACACCAAGGAAAATCGATAGCACAAACAGAGTAATTGAACCAATTAACATTTCAGGGGTCATCAGAGAACACCTCCTAGTCGTGTCTGCTTAGGATGCATTTCTCCATCCTTACAAATCAGCACTCCTCCCATTCCCGGGACGTGGAAGTCATTGCCTTCAGGAGCTCCAACTAGAACATCATCATCTTCAGATATTTGGAATCCATCTTCTTTGTCAACCAACCTCGTAATGAAAGTAGTTAGGTTGTTTGAATAGAGCATTGATGCAGTATTGGCACGAGTTCCCGGCAGGTTCGATGTCCCTACTATAATCACACCGTTGTCAGTTGTATGGACTTCTCCAGCCTTGGTTAGTTCACAGTTACCGCCGACATCAGCGTTCATGTCAACAACGACAGCACCTGATTTGAAAGTTTCAACTGCTGATGCTGGAACTGTGATAGGAGCTGGCCTACCAAATATTCTTGCTGTTGTCACTATTATATCTGCATCGCTTGCAACTTCACATACCGTGTCGTTCACTTTTTGAATAAATTCTGGAGTCAATGGTTTTGCATATCCTGCTTCATCTTCGAAATCATCCATTCCATCAACTTCGATGAATCTTCCGCCAACAGATTCGATTTGTTCTGCTGCAGATTTTCGTACATCGGATGCATAAACCACTGCACCGATTCTCTTCGCTGTTGCAATAGCTTGTAATCCAGCAACACCCGAGCCCATTATGACTACTTTAGCAGGCCTTACTGTACCAGCAGATGTTGTCATCATTGGGATTCCACGAGGTACTTGAGATGCCCCTAACAATACAGCTTTGTATCCTGCAAGGTTATCTTGACTAGAATTTACATCCATAGATTGAGCACGTGAAAGTCTTCTTGGTATCATGTCCATGCTGAGAAGGGTGATTCCACCGTCAATGCAAGATTGAACTTTCTCAGGGTGACGGAATGGATCAGCGACGCATGCAACAATCTGCCCCTTGGTCAGTTTACTTGCTTCAGGCATTCGAATTGATATTATTATTGGACATGACAAAACTTCAGCATTGTCTCCGAGAGTAGCGCCAGCGTCAGTGTATTCACTATCTGAATAATTAGCAGCTTTTCCAGCACCCTTTTCGACAACAACTTCAAATCCGAATTTCATCAATTTTTTCATGCTACCTGGTACGATCGCAACTCTCGTTTCGCCTTCAGGTTCCATAGGGACTCCGATTTTCATGATTCCACCTCGCATATGCAAAAGCACACTCGATATTTGCCCCCAATGATATCCGGTTCTTGAACGACTCGGTCATCATTCGAATATTTGGTGTTCGAAATAACACCGCCTATGCTTATGGAGGTAGTTTGTCTCGGGTGAGATATCGGAGTGTTATCAATGGCAACCGGGCGTAGAAAAATAGCAGTTATTGGAGCCGGAAATGTAGGAGCAACTTGTGCATTCGTACTAGCACAAATGAAAATTGCAGATATTGTACTATTGGACATATTCGAAGGCTTCGCTAAAGGCAAGGCTCTGGACATGAGTCAGAATAGCAATGTGCTCAATTATAATGGAACAATTACTGGTACTGCAGATTATGCAGATATTGCAGGTAGCGATGTTATCGTAGTAACAAGTGGGTTCCCTCGCAAACCAGGTATGACTCGTGAAGACCTTATTGGTAAAAATGCAGAAATTGTTCAGCAAGTTGGAACTGGAATCAAAGGCCATGCGCCTGATGCTACAATCATAATGGTTACCAACCCATTAGATTTGATGACATACCACATGCAGAAAGTCACTGGTTTCCCTACTAACAGAGTAATTGGTCAGGCTGGCGTACTAGATAGTGCTCGTATGGCACATTTTATCGCACTTGAATTAAATTGTGCTGAAGAGGATGTTTCTCCAATGGTTCTCGGTGGACATGGTGATACTATGGTCCCACTACCCCGCTACACAACCGTAGGT
>JAACDL010000139.1 GCA_009936765.1 Methanobacteriota archaeon | reverse complement strand
ATTGTCTTTCCCATACTCGTGTATTGCAATTGTACCAGGTTCTGAATGATTGAATAATTCGGACCGCATTTTTTCCTGGGTCAACTCATCCCACACCTCATCTCCAAGTCTGATTCCCCTGTCTCGGAACTCCAATGCAGGGTTACCAGTAATTTCTCCTCTCAATTCCTGTTTTGTAGCATCCCAAACATCGCTGGAGATTGAAGTGGACGCAATTTCAAGAAGTTCCCTCACAAACAAAGCAACGTCCGCGTCTGTGGCCTTTACTGTGTGGCCTAGAACAAGGAGCATGGGATTGTGGCTTGGGTATAATTGTTCATTGATTGCCTTTACACAACCATGCCCAATTTTGGAAATAGTTAGAGCCATAAGAGATTTGAGCACGATTCTCATCTTGTAATCGTCATCATAGCCATCGACTGCTGTGAATTCAGAAAAATTCCCCTGCATCAAGAGGACATCTTTTGCATGCCCATCTCTGACAAATTCTCTAATGTTGTAATTGTAAACTGTAGTAGCAATATCCAATTCATCGACTAAAGTTGCGGAAAAATTGAACAAAAAACCTTTTCTGCTCATACTTGTTAGAATCGCTTTACTTTTGGAATCCTCTGAATCGCCCTTATGGGCCTCGTCCATAAGGATATACCATTCTCCATCATTGTCATAATGATGATAGTCGAGTTGATTTTGTGCTTTAGCACTGACTTCCTCTCTTAGTAAATCTGACCTCGTATGATACACCTGTTGTCCTTGAGCCAATCTTGCTTGATGTCGGGTTGTCGCAAAATCACTTAGATTGTTTAAAATCAATCGGACATTGTGTGTTCCGTAGAACTGATTGAATTCTTCGATGTGGCCATTTAATTGTTCGCGTAAGTTCTCAGTAGGAGATACAATGAGGATGTTTCTCCTAGGAATCTGTTTTGCATCCATGAGACGATTTAAAATTTGAGCCATTTTTACAAGTACGAGGGATTTCCCACTCCCAGTTGCCATCCAAAATGCCATTCGATTGATGAAATGAATGAATGGTATCTTACCATCTTCCACATCGAAATCACAGCCCCCCACGCCATAGATTGGCAGTGTCTTCTCATCAGGTCTGATGCCTAATCGGTCAACAGGTCCGTTAACAGACTCATAGAGGGATTGTAAACTTCTTCGGCGCAGAGTATCTACTTCGGGGTCTTCACCTTCTTCGTAAGCATGTTCAGAGCCTTGATAGAAAAAGTGCAAGAGTTGCAGCGCACTCCGAAGTGGACGTGTTTGGTAGGAGAAAAGCTGCTTTGCAGAAAATGCCTTCAGTTCATCGCTGTCCAATTGCCACTCTGGAGGAAGAGCGTCCCAATCTTGTATTCCCAGTCCCTGCCGATGAATCTCTTCGAGGATACATGTCAAGAAGGCTCCCCCCACCACAATAATGGCTTCCAAATCTCAACGGGAATTTCATTGAAATTAATGACATAATCTTCCCCATTTCTGAGCAAAGTAACAGAATCGGGGGCAATTGATTTTATTTTCAGCCCGAGTACCTGAGAAATTGTTTCAGCGAGGTCAATAGGGGTATGAACTTCGCCATACAAACTTTGTAGAGCAAGCATCCCCGTTTCAGGATTTACACCCTCTTCGACGAGTTTGAGGTCTGCATGGAAAAGATATGGAGGGATTCCGTCTGAAACATCGATATCTATTCCCGCAGCGTATTTTGCACGATGGAGAACATTTTCATGATTTTCTAAGGAATAGTACTTGAAAGCACCACCTCCCGACCATTCTACCTTCTGACTCAACTTCGTGGGCTCAGAATTGGCCGACGTTGGTTTGCCTGATTTGGGGTTCATTTTCTTTCCCTTTGCCGCGAGAACTTGTGCCATTCGGCCCAAAATCCCAATACAATGGCCCCCCTTGTTGTCTTGATATGTGTATTTGAAATTGTGGCCCATTTCCACACCTATCCATCTGCGCCCAATTTTGTGAGCCGCCGCTGCACTGGTTCCCGAACCAAGGTTGATATCCATTACAATGTCATTCGGGTTTGAGGTCATCTCAAATATTCGAGCAGGCAACAATTCAGGTTTCTGTGTGCCAAACCCGAGATATTCTGGACTAGCCCACTGAACAGAAGTAAGATCGTCGACGAAACTTATCACAGGTGTAGCATTAGCGAATTTATCTTTATGCTCATCCTTTAGATAAGATTTCAATACTTTACGACTCTTGTCTTTACCATGTACGCCCCAAACGTTATCCGTCTTTGTTTCTGTTTTTGGTTCTTGATAAATCAAATTCCCATCGCTGTCTTTTTTGTTTACTGTTTTTCCATCTAAACCTTCTCTTGCGGGATCGATTTGTGGATTGGCATATTTGGACATGGGTGGAAAGTGCGGAGTATTTTCACTCATCGCCCAATAGTAGATTTGGTCGTGATTAGCTTTCAACTTGTTTTTGGAACTCTTCACCATTCCAGGATACTTCCAGATGATGTCATTTCTATGAAGGTCTTTACCGAAGATTTGACTCAATAGTTTCTTACCCAAATGGTTTGCATTATGGTCAAGATGCAAGAAAATGGCTCCATCGTTGT
>JAACDL010000138.1 GCA_009936765.1 Methanobacteriota archaeon | reverse complement strand
TAGTAAGACCCATTGATGTTTGACGCGTATAGCACTTAACCATATTTACAATTCCATTGTTATCTCAATCCCTAAAATTGGTTCCAGTGGAAATACAGGGGTCCGACATATTCATTGCAGATTGGATTATACCACTCGCTATGGTCTTCTATTCACCAGGTAGAACTACTTCGTATCCTGAGTTTCCACCAGAGTCGGGAATAAGATATCACTACCTTGGAGGAGGCGATGAAGTAGGAAATGTAGGATGTGTATTTGAAGATAATAAAGGCACTAGAATGCTTCTGGATTATGGATTAGCTCCTACAGATCCACCAAAATATCCAAGAGAAGCCCCAAGTGTCAAGGATGCTGTAATAACACACTCTCACATTGATCACCTAGGAATGGCTCCTTGGTTATGTTCAAACCATCGAACTAGACTTCATGGAACAGCACTAACAGCTAAAATAAGTCATATGATGTGGAATGATTGCTACAAAGTAAGTCGAATTGAAGGCTATCCTTTAGCTTGGGACAAGAGAGATATCGATGAAGCAACATCATCCTGGTATACACATAAGTTTGGAGAAACATGGGAAAAAGATTCTTGGAAATTAAAATTAACAAAAGCGGGCCATATTCCCGGCGCTGCAATGTTAAATGTAGAAACAGACACCCATAAACTTCTCTTCACAGGTGACTTTGATACAAGAGACTCACCTCTAACTTCAGGCGCTAAACCTGAAAAGTGTGACGTATTATTCGTTGAAGGAACTTATGGGGGTAGAAACCATCCTCCAAAAGAAGAAACAATACAATCCTTCATAGAAAGAGTTGTAGAAGTAAAAGATAGAGGAGGAACAGTTCTAATTCCTTCTTTTGCTAATGGTCGAACTCAAGATATTGTGATGACACTACACAAACATCTACCAGAACTAAATGTTCATGTTGACGGGATGGGAAAATATGTTGCTAAGTTACAAATGGAGCATCCAGAAGCCCTTAGAGATCCATCTGCATTAGAAGATGCTTGGAAATGGTGTAAGAGGGTTTCTTCAAAATCAGATAAGAAAAAAGCACTGAATGCTGACTGTATAGTTTCTACATCAGGAATGATGGATGGAGGCCCTTCTATTTGGTATCTTAACCGTTTAAGAGCAGACCCTAGAAATGCAATATTGCTAACGGGATATCAGGCAAAAGGATCAGGAGGTCGAATGCTTCTCGATGAAAAACAAGTTCCAATCTGGGGTAAAAGAACACCTATCGATTTAGAAGTCAGTCAGTACTCTTTCTCCACACACGCCGGACACTCAGAAATTGTTGATTTTGCTAAACAATGTGAAGCAGAAACAGTCGTAGTCTACCACACAGACCCTAATCACGCACGACCACCACTTGTAGAAGAACTCGAATCTAATGGACACACAGTACACACTCCAATAAACGGCCAATCAACAATTATTCCATGAGTAATTTAGCCGAAGTGATTGTATACAGCGACACATACCGTGACTCATGGCAACCAAGGCACCGCCCGGAAAGCGCCGTAAGAAAAAGAGAAAGATTCGTCTATCTCTAAAGAGTTCCAAACTTAAAAAATCAGATTCTTATTCTGACCAAGTCGGTTGGTCAACAGATGTTGGAAGAACGCTTGAAGAAGCAGCCAAACCAAAAGGCCCCGATACTATCAAACACCAATGTGAGATGTGTGGAACAATTATGAAAGTTCCAAAACCGAAGAAAGCACGTTACACAATAACTTGCCCACACTGCGACCACCAAGAGTCATTTAATTGATTAGAATACAGAAATAGCAAGATCCAGTATTCTCTTTATTGCAGCTAAAAATAGTACTGATACTAACATTCTCCTTACCACTATTTGTGAGAATACCTTCGAACCAACCCTTGAACCAATTAAACCGCCGAGTACTACTGCAATTGTGAATGGCAGCAGAACCCCAAAGTCAATTTCTAGTTGTCCAGAAATAGAGTTTCCAACCAATCCTGCAGCGGAATTAACCCAAATAAAAGCAGCTGCAATTCCGGCTGTAGTTTTTGCATCAGCCCAACCAAATAAGAGAATTATTGGTGATAGGAATATCCCACCCCCCACTCCAACTATTCCACTCAAAAACCCAATCGTAAAGCCTACTATTACAGTAATATAAATCGGCGGACTTTTGACAAATATTTCATCCGAATCATTATTTTTAACAACCAATAACCGCCACGCTGCAAGCATTAGTGTAATCGAAAGGAGAGTATCATAAATCCCATTATCTATTCTCAGTAATCCACCAAATATTGCAGCCGGAACGCTGGCAATCATGAATGAAAGTGCCAACTTTGAATCGAAAAACCCAGCCCTACTATATGCCCAAAAAGCCAAACCAGCAACTAACAGATTTAAACTCCAGGCATGTTGTTTCAACCACGAGGGATCCTGAGATGCATAAACTGTTAGTGATAATACAGCCAAGTATCCAGAAGCCCCTCCATGTCCCACACTAGAATACAGTGCGGCAATAACAAACAACGCAAAGAGAATGATGAAACTCGACAACACCATCTCCATACTTCCTGCCAGGAACTGTAGGATAATAGGTTCACCCAAAACAAATCATAACTTACAAAGATGCTTTACATCATAGATTAGAATAGAAATTTATCGGAATGGCCCCATGGCCACCCACCCAGGTAATTTCAAAAAAATTTGCCATTGACAGGTCTGTATAGGAGGCGTATTAATTTGGATATCATTACTATTATGTCAATGATTTCTTTACTGGTTGTTGCACTAGCTTTTAGTCCATTAGGGCTTGGAGGCGGAGTGCTATATGTTCCTATTTTTTACTACATGTTAGATTGGGAGATGAAAGAAGCCGTAATAGGATCTCTCACTCTAGTGTTGATGGTTTCCATAGGTAGTAGCCTAGCCCATTCAAAGGCGGGATATTCTGACAATAATGTGGCCAATATAGGAAGGCTTACAGCCATACCGGCTGCTATAATAGGAACTGTTTTATCAGGATATTTAATCGATATTTTAGGAGATATAATCATAAAAATTCTCGCAACAATTATCCTAGTTTTCGTGATAGAGAGAACAATAAAACAAATGCGAAGTTCATTAAAAGAATCATACAAAGAAATACAATTATCTGATAAAAAGAGAGAGTACATGATCGGAACCGCATTCGCTGGATTATCATCAGGGATGCTTGGTATTGGAGGGGGAGCAATACTTGTTACAGCCAATCGTTCAATTCTTCAGATGGACACAAATAAAGCAGCAGGAACGAGCTTTTTAGTTGCTGCTACAATCGTCCCAGTCGCCTTATTGAGCCACATTATTCTAGATGGTGTTTTAGGGGGGATCATCGATAATATTGGATTATTGACAATCATAACTTTTCCCTTATTGGTTCTTTCATCATCTTTTTTTGGAGCAAAGTATGCAATTAAAAAAATTCCAAAAAATACAATTAAAATTGTATTTCTAGTTGCTATCTCACTTAGTTTGATTAGATATTTAATCGACTTTGTATTACTTTATTAAAACGAATTGTAAATTAAAAAAAGGTGATTTAATGAGCGAAATACCCTATTTTGTTAATCTTCAACAGGCAATTGATATCTGTAACAAAACCGGAATACAAACCATGGTAGAAAGGGTTGGTCTCGACGAATGTCATGGACGAATTCTAGCTACAGATCTCCCTTCTTTGGTCAACGATCCACCATTTGACAACTCAGCAATGGACGGCTTTGCGATGCGGTATGAAGATACAACAAACCCTCCAACGAACCTGAATGTTATAGGCACTATACAGGCCGCAGGACAAGAAGACAATATCTCATTGAAGGCCGGCGAAGCGGTTAGAATAATGACAGGAGCGCCAATGCCAAATGGCGCAGATGCAATTCTCCAAATTGAATTAACTTCTATGGAAGGAAATGTAGTAACACTACAACAAGAAGGAATGAAGAATTTTATCAGAAGAACCGGAGAGAACCTCAAACAAGGCGATGTCGCTCTTCAAGCTGGCACTCACCTCACCCCTTCTAAAGTAGGACTCTGTGCTACAATGGGATATTCATCACTACCAGTAGTTAAAAAATTAAAAGTTGCAATAATATCAACAGGGGATGAATTGAAACAACCTGGAGATGAACTTAACAGAGGAGAAATTTACGAATCTAACTCATTTGGTTTATCTGGCTTAGTAAGATGGTTGGGCCACGAACCAACTAGGCTACAATGCATAGGGGATACATTAGAGGATATCAGAAACACTCTGAATGAAGTATCGAAAACCCACGATTTAATTCTTACAAGCGGAGGTGTTTCTATGGGAGAATGGGATTTTGTTCGGAAAATTATGGAAGAGGAAGGAGATCTTCATTTCTGGAGAATCAAACTCAGACCCGGCTCACCACCATTATTTGGAATATGGAATGGTACTCCAATTTTTGGACTACCGGGCAATCCAGTAAGTTCACACGTTGTATTCAGGATGCTTGTAGCTCCATGGATTAGAAATGCAACCTCTGCAGATGGGCCAATTGAAGCGAAATCATTCGCTAAACTAGCAACTAAGGTTAAACCAACAAAAGACAGTTTAACACTTCGAAGAGTATCGATTGAGAATAATGGTTTAGAATTAATCGCACACCAGAAAATCCACCAAGGTTCTGGAAACTTAGCTAGTATTGCTCATAGTGATGCATTTTTGATTTTACAACCAGGTAAACAGTATTCTATTGGTGATACTGTTGAGGTAATGTTTGTTTAGGTGATATTATGGATATTAAAGAAGACATTGAATTATTAGAAGCACTTGCTCAATATTTTCCAAATTCAAAACGTAATAAATTACGAAAGATGCTGACAGAAGGCAGAGCATTAGTTGATGGAGAAGTTGTACATAAAGCAAAACACATAGTAAACAAAGGCAGTATTCTAACAGTGGCAGATAGAGAATCAGCCGCAGTTTCATCCCCTCCACCAACTCCTAAAAAACAACATCCAAGAGTCAAGATTTTATTTGAAGACGAACACATTCTTGTATTGAATAAACAAGCAGGACTTCTATCTGTTGCAACAGATAAGATGGAGCCAGATACACTGCATTCAAGAGCGGTTGACTACGTTAAAGGCGAAGATGAAAGAAATTGGGTATTCATTGTTCTCAGACTGGATCGTGAAACATCCGGAGTTATGATATTCGCCAAACATGAAGCACACAAAGAATACCTCCAGGAACAATTTGCAGGTAGATCGGTTCACCGCGTCTACCATGCATTAGTGCAAGGAAAGCCCGAAATAAAAGGCGGAACAATTCACGAATGGCTTTTGGAAGATAAATTTCTACGTGTTAGAGCGGTTAACAAAAGAAACCCCATGGCCAAGGAGGCAATTACTCACTGGAGCATCGAGGATAGTGACGATATCGCTACACTACTAATGCTAACCATCGAGACTGGAAGGAGACACCAAATCCGTGTAGGTTTAGCAAATATGGGCTATCCGGTTGTGGGTGATGAACAACATGGCGCAGAAGGCAACCCAATAGGTAGAATCGCACTACATGCATCGGCGTTAGAACTCCTTCACCCTGAAACAGACGAACCTGTTAGATTCGATGCTACAATTCCATTCGGCCCTGAGTGATAAGCAAGGACTCAAGAACCCTTGACCAACCGAACTAATCATGGCAAAGCCTGGCGATGATGGCTGGATTGAAGTTCGCGGTGCGCGAACACACAATCTACAAGACGTCGATGTCAAACTCCCAAGAGGCCAATTTGTTGTAATTTCTGGAGTTTCAGGATCTGGAAAATCATCATTAGCATTCGATACACTTTACGCAGAAGGACAGCGAAGATACGTCGAGAGTTTATCTTCATACGCTAGACAATTCATCGGTCAAATGAAAAAAGCCGACTGTGATAACATCGAAGGACTATCTCCGGCAATTTCTATCGATCAGAAACAAGGAAGCCACAACCCTCGTTCAACAGTTGCTACCGTTACCGAAATAATGGATTATTTACGGTTAATGTGGGCCAGAATAGGACTACCACACTGTCCAACCTGCGGTGTAGAGGTTGCTAGAAGAACCGTTCAAGAGATAGTTGATGACATTACATGGAATATGGAGGGCCACGCGGTTGCGGTTTGGAGTCCAGCTATCCGTAATCGCAAAGGAACACATGCAGATTTATTCCGACATCTAGTAGAGCAAGGATGGACAGAAGGCAGGATCAATGGGAGAGAAGAGTCTTTTGAAGAAAACCATAATCTCGATAAAAACCTCCGACACGACGTTGACGTTAGAATAGATAGATTTCGCTGCACTAAAGATAGAAGGCAAAGACTTACAGAAGCAGTTGAGTCTGCACTGAAAATAGGCGGTGGAACGGTCGCGATTGAAAGCATCAAGCCGCCAGAGAGCAAATTCGAATATTCTGAAGGTTCAAAATCCAAAGAAACCAATACAGGGGAAACAATGGTTTGGTCTGAAGAATTTGCATGTGCTCAACACGGAGCATTCATGCCTGAAATGAGCCCAAGGGTGTTCTCATTCAATTCACCACTCGGAGCGTGCCCTTCATGCCAAGGGTTAGGCGTTCAGCGAAGATTTAGTGCCGACCTTTTGGTAAACCACAGAGCAACTATTTCTGAGGGATGTATCATACCTTGGAGACAATCAATGTCTCCACACTGGTATCGTAAACTGATGGAGCAAACCGCACAGCATTATGGAATTCCCACAAATATTCCGTTCGCAGATTTAGATGAAGACTCCAAAGATATCATGATGAATGGTTCAGGTTCAACGATTATACATTTTGAATTCCGTTCAGAAACAGGCTCACAATACAACTACAGCAAGCCGTGGGAAGGGGTATATGGGCGCCTGCAAAAAACATACACAGAAACAACCTCAGATCGAACTAGAAGCCGTTTGATTGCATGCATGAATGATGAAGATTGTTCCGAATGTAATGGTGAAAAATTGAATGCTGCAGCTAGAGGAGTAACCGTTGCCGGTAAGCGCCTTCCAGAAATTGGGGCCTCTAGTGTATTCGAAGCCTTACAAATCATTCAATCAATGGGCGGAGAAGGAAAATCTGCAGAAAAACTCGACGAGAGAAGTTTCTTCATCGGTAGGGAAATCCTCAAAGAAATAGAAGGCCGACTAAGATTCCTAAATGACGTTGGGTTGGATTATCTAACTCTCGATAGGCGCGCAAGTACACTTTCGGGAGGAGAAAGCCAAAGGATAAGATTGGCAACTCAAATCGGAAGCAGATTGACTGGAGTAATGTATGTCTTAGACGAGCCATCCATCGGACTCCATCAAAGAGACAATGAACGTCTTCTAACAACACTCAGAGAACTATCTGACTTAGGAAATACCCTACTTGTTGTAGAACACGACGAAGAAACCCTTCGCCAAGCAGACTGGCTTTGTGACTTGGGCCCAGGCGCAGGCTTAGAGGGGGGAAGAATCGTTGCAAATGGGCCACCAAAAGTAGCAATGAAGTCAAAAGAGTCAGTAACTGGAGCATATCTTTCAGGAAAGCGCAGTATACCAGTTCCCGAAGAAAGAGCCCCTGCTAAGAAAGGCCATCTAAAGGTAGTAGGTGCCCGGCAAAACAACCTTGACAATATTGATGTCAGCTTCCCACTAGGCTGTTTGACGGCAGTGACAGGAGTTTCTGGTTCAGGAAAATCATCTCTTGTTTCAAGTATTCTAGCCCCTTCACTCCAACGCCACATAAACGGTTCTGATGCACAGCCAGGACTACATGATGAAATTGAAGGGATTGAAAATGTCGACAAAGTCATCGTAATCGACCAATCACCAATTGGAAGAACTCCTCGTTCAAACCCAGCAACTTACACTAAAGCGTTCGACGATGTAAGAAAACTATTTTCGGAAACAAATCTGGCTAAAGAAAGAGGATACACACCAGGCCACTTTTCATTCAATGTCAAAGGCGGACGCTGCGAAGCGTGCCGAGGGGGGGGCTCAATTAAACTGGAAATGAATTTCTTACCAGATGTTTGGATCACCTGTGATATATGCCAAGGAAAGAGATACACTAGGGAAACCCTGGAAGTAACTTGGAAAGGAAAGAACATCCACGATATCTTAGAGATGCCAGTAGGCGAGGCTGTGGAGTTTTTCGCGAACCATAGAAAACTTCACCGAACACTGTCAACAATCAACGACGTAGGACTTGGATACATCCGCTTGGGCCAACCAGCAACCACTCTATCGGGAGGCGAAGCACAACGTGTCAAATTAGCTAGTGAGTTGAGAAGGCCTCCTCACAAGCATACAATGTATATCTTAGATGAACCTACAACAGGACTTTCTTTCTCAGATGTCCAACAATTAATCGATGTTCTTCTAAGGCTTAGAACAACAGGACACTCAATTATTGTAATTGAGCACCACCTAGATGTAATCAAATCTGCAGACTGGGTTGTAGATCTTGGCCCAGAGGGCGGAGACCGTGGTGGAAAGATAGTTGCGATAGGAACTCCAGAGGATGTTGCTAAGGTCAAGGGTAGTTTCACAGGGCAGTTTTTGAAAGATGCTTTGTAACGAAGCCAAACCCGAAAATCACTGTTTTCGAGCGTAGTATTCATGGACGGTAGTCTCTGCCCATCTGCTGCCCCCATAGGGGGCAGGTGTTTCAAGTGCCCTCAAACATAGTTCGAGTAGAGACAACTCCGAAGACCGGAGAAGGAATGAGAGACGTCCGCGGGGACTCTGTAAAGAGGCAACTGGCAGCCGACCACTCAATCAACATTGATAGTGTGAGATCAATCGTAGGATTCCTTATCGATAGCGAAATAACCTCTGAAGAGGTTTCTACTAGAGTCGATGATGTATTTGCAGACCCAATTATCGAAGAAAGTGCGACAGATTCCTTACATTTAGACAATCCAACACTTTTCTCCGAGTCTCCAGACATCACCGTTACAATTGGTTTCAAAGCAGGAGTTACAGATAATCCTGGCAAAGCAGCTCTAGATGGATTCCGTACAATTTTCCCAGAAGCAGGCGAAGATGCAAGAGTATCAACATACATCACCTATGTGTTCCAAGGGGTTCCAAATGAGGTAGATGCTGACTGGTTATCCAAACAACTCCACAATGGGCTGATAGAGAGGGCATTATACTCAACCAATGGAGAGAAAAGTCCGGAAATTGAATACATACCGGTTGCAGCAATAGAATACACCCCGCCTGCAACAATCGACTTGGAAATCTCTGATGAAGACCTGATTAAATTATCAGAAGAGGGCCTGTTAGCACTAAACCTCGAAGAAATGCAAACAATTCAAGCACATTACAGAGACCCAGAAGTTAGAGCATCTAGAGCAGCAGTTGGCCTTCCCGAAAACGCGCCTACTGATGTAGAACTGGAGTGCTTAGCCCAAACATGGTCTGAGCACTGCAAACACAAGATATTCGCAGCACATATTCACCATGTTGATACCGAGACAGGAGAAGATACAGAAATAGATTCACTATTCAAGACTCACATCATGAATCCAACACTAGAAATGAAAGACGAAGTTGACTGGCTTCTTTCTGTATTCCATGACAACTCAGGAGTAATAGCATGGGACGATGAATGGTCAATATGTATGAAGGCAGAGACACACAATTCCCCAAGCGCATTGGACCCATATGGTGGTGCAATGACCGGAATTGTTGGTGTTAATAGGGACATATTGGGGACTGGACTAGGCGCAAGACCAATCGCTAACACAGATGTATTCTGTTTCGGACCTCCTGATTGGGAAGGAGACCTTCCAGACAATTTATTCCACCCTTCAAGAGTACTGAGGGGCGTTCATGCAGGGGTTAGAGTCGGTGGCAACGAGAGCGGTATTCCTACTGTCAATGGAGCTATTGTTTTCGATGACCGATATATCGGAAAGCCACTGGTTTACTGCGGCACAATTGGTATGATGCCAAGAAGATTAGCAGACGGTAGAGAATCACATGAAAAAAATCCACAACCAGGGGACAGAGTCTACATGGTTGGAGGAAGAGTTGGTTATGACGGAATACATGGAGCAACATTTTCATCCCTCGAGTTGACCGAAGAATCACCATCAAGCGCAGTCCAAATTGGAGACCCAATCACTCAGAAGAAAATGGTTGATATGATACTTGAAGCCAGAGATGATGGATTGATAACCTGTATTACCGATAATGGGGCAGGCGGTCTTTCATCTAGCATTGGAGAGATGGCAGAATACACGAATGGATGTAAAATAGATCTAGGTAAAGTACCATTGAAACAATCTGGATTATCATCTTGGGAGATTCTAGTTTCCGAGTCCCAAGAAAGGATGACTGTAGCCGTTAGAGAATCCGATGTTCCAGCATTTGAAAAACTTGCAAACCTGCATGAAGTAGAAGCAACATGGGTTGCAGATTTCACAAATACAGGGCAATTCCACGTAGTTCACGATGATGATACAGTAGCGTCATTACCAATAGAGTTCCTTCATGATGGAGTTCCTCAATTGAGGCTGGAGAGCGAATGGGTTAAGCCGGTGAACACACCATTCACACCGCCTTCAGTATCATCTCATACCCCATTACTAATGAGAATGCTATCTAGGCCAAACATCGCATCCAAGGAAACCTGGGTCAGACAGTATGACCACGAAGTCATTGCACAAACTGCATTGAAGCCTTTCGTTGGCGTTGAGAGAGATGGACCTGGCGATGCAGGGTTACTAGCTCCTATCCATGGCTCAACAAAGGGACTCGTAGTATCCAATGGAATATCACCGAGATACAGCGACATTGACGCTGGAGCAATGGCTGCTGCTGCGGTAGATGAAGCCGTTAGAAATGCAGTATGCACTGGCGTAGACCTGTCTAAAGTTGCAGGGTTGGATAATTTCTGCTGGCCCGATCCAATTGAAAGTAAGAAAACTCCCGATGGCCGTTTTAAATTGGCTCAGTTAGTCAGGGCAAACCGCGAACTAGAACGAATTTGCAGGGCTTATTTCGTACCTTGCATTTCTGGAAAAGACTCAATGAAGAACGATTATGGTAGCGGAGAAAACAAGATTTCAATCCCACCCACACTACTCTTCTCATTATTTGGAGATCACCCAGATGTACGCTATACTACAACATCCGACCTAAAGCCGGGAGAGAGTCTGTACCTTGTTGGCGAATCAAAGCAAGAATTAGGCGCTAGTGAAATTTCATTCATGCTGAAAGAATCTGGAGAGGCGGATGGAATTGGTGGCGAAGTGCCACAATTACCTAACCCCGAAAAGAACCTTGGCGCTTACAAAGCACTGACAAAAACCATCCAATCCGGAATTGTAAGAACCGCCCACGACTGTAGTGAAGGCGGAGTAGCCGTTGCAATCGCCGAGATGTGCATTGGCGGAAGATGTGGAGCAGCAATAGACGTTGATGGCCCAGGAGATGCAGACCTGTGGGGTAGGCTCTGGGGAGAATCCTTAGGAAGAATCATGGTCGGAGTCAAACAAAACAACCGTGCTGAATTCCTTTCGATGATGAAGGGACATTCACTTACATACATGGGGGAGACAATCGATAGCGACACTCTCAGTATTTGGGATGGCGACGACCTAGTAATCGAAGCGCCAGTCGAAGACATGGTTTCTGCTTGGAAAGGAAGCCTCGATATGACAGGGGGTGAACAGTGATGGTAGAAACACCAAAGGTTGCTGTTTTGTTCGGTTTCGGTATCAATTGTGATAGGGAGACTGCAGCTGTTTTCGAATTAGCAGGAGCAACCAGCGAACGAGTTCACGTCAATCACTTCGTCAATGGCGATAGGGACCTTTCAGAATTCCATATATTGGCAGTCCCCGGAGGGTTTTCTTTTGGAGACCACCTCGGTTCAGGCAGACTTCTAGGTAATCGAATGCGCTTCGCTATGAGGGAACAACTATCAGCATTTGTAGCAGCTGGTAAGCCGATTATTGGTATCTGTAATGGATTCCAAGTCCTAGTCAAAACGGGGTTACTTCCTGGTAAAGAAGTCCCCGACTTTGAACAAAGAGCCAGCCTTACTCTGAACAATAGTGGTCGATATGAAGACAGATGGGTCACTCTAGAGTTCGACCCCGAAAGTCCGTGTATTTGGACCAAGGGAATTACAAGAATAGAATGTCCAGTTAGGCACGGAGAGGGCAGATTCGTCATGCCTTCAACAGTTGATTTAGATTCACTAGACAGTAATAATCAGATTGTTACAAGATATGTAGACCCCTCAACAGAACCTGGAAAAGGAATCACCGATGAAACACTACCCTTCCCAATCTGCCCGAATGGTAGCATCAGAAGCATCGCAGGAATTTGCGATCCAACAGGCCTTGTATTCGGTCTAATGCCACACCCCGAGGCGGCTTATGCAACCTTCTTACACCCTCATCACACTAGAAACGAAGTTAGTGAAGAGATACTTGCAGAGGGAATGCAGATTTTCCGCAACGCAGTTGAGTACGCTCAAGCAAACCTTTGAGAAAGAAGCGCCACATCCTTGCTACATGGCGAGTGAAAAACTGTACATGGAGAGCATCGATGCTTGTTATCTAAGGGATTTCAAAGCCAAAGTAACCGCTATTGATGAAAACTCAATAACACTAGACAGAACTCTGTTTTACCCATTAGGTGGGGGTCAAAATTGGGATACTGGCATCATAAATTGGGACGGCGGAAAACTCGACGTAACCGAAGTTAGAGGGCGCAGAGACATCCAACATTTCGTAGGAGAAGATCATGGATTAACCATTGGTGAATCTATTGAGGGAACAATAGACTGGGATAGAAGGCACGCCCACATGCGCATGCACACAGCACAGCATTTAGTCAGTGGATTGGCGTATGAGATGTATAATGGAGCTAGAACTGTTGGTAACCAAATACACACCAATCGCTCAAGAATAGACTTCAATCCAATTAAATTTACAGAGGATATAATCGATGATTTATTCCACAAAGCAAACGAAGTAATCGAATCAAATCTAGAAGTTACAGACTCTATAATGACTCGAGATCAAATCAATGCAATAATGCCCCCAGATAGAACAAATATGGATTTATTACCGATTTCAGTTAAGCAATTACGTGTTGTAAAAATAGGCAATAACGCCGACCTTTGCCCCTGCGCAGGCACCCATGTCAGAGCACTAGGTGAGATTGGTGAAATGAAATTCTTAGGTAAGAAAAACAAGGGTAAGGGCACAACTCGAGTGAGTTACACTCTTGAGGGCTGTGAGAGTTGAATTAACAATAAAAGCACCTTCCGCTTATTAGTAGAAGATTATATTAAACTCCGTTCTAGAAGACTATAAGTCTAAATCATCATCTAACAATTCTGAAACTCCAGACTGGGCATTTTCCCATTCCTTTCTCGCCAACTCTCTCTGCGCAATCGTTTCAGCCTCAATAACCTCTTTCAGAGATTCTGGGGCTTCAGAAGAGGCCTTTCCCGCCTCAATCTTATCAACCATTTTTCTGTCTTCGCCTAACCTATCTGAACGGTCTACTGCGGCAATGGGGCGGCTTGGAACCGTCCTTGACCCATGGTCTATTTCTTCTACTCCCAGTGTGCTAGCCATGTATTCCAAAACCTCTTCTGGCGGCAATTGATCTTTCCAAGGGTTCTGATTACCAACAGTTTGAATGACACTGGACTTGTCTCTTTTTGCCTGCTTAGCAAACACCGACTCAATATCTTCACTCGTTGGTAGAGGTTTAGATTCAGTAAGAGAGTTTGCCAATATCTGTTGTTCTCTTAGGGCTGGCCCGTGAACCTCATCATGATCATATCGGTTAGGCGATGCAGCCATGGCTAGTAAGTCCCTAGCAAATTGAAATAATTCATCTGAAGGAGGGGCCTTTGCAATCTGATCTCTGACTTTTTTATGGTGAGATATGCACGATCTACACCTCTCAGTTCCAGCAATATCTTTTGCATCACACCGTAGACAACAAGCTTGGAACCCCAAGTCTTTCATCGCTCTACGAGGCATCGCCATACCCCCTCCTAGCCCCAAGTAGCAATGAATCCTTTCTCATTAGGCTTCAAGCGAGGCTTCAAATCCCTCTGCTCGGAGAACACAATATGGCGAGAGACCCGAGGGCTGACATCCTAGAGGATGATTTGTTCCCAAGGCCATCTCAGAAAATACACCGCGTTCATGCCCAAAGAAGCGACGACGGCACTATTCATTTGGATATGAAAGGCGGAATGTTTGGAATCAATAATCGCCAACCTGTCCAATTACACAAAGGAAACATTTGGCATTTTAGTAAGGAAGAGAAGCACCACTTACTACTCGCTACAGGAGCCTTCACGCTCGCTTTAGGATTAATGAGGGTTGGGGGATTGTTCGGTGTAAGCCAATTCGATAATTCCGGCCAATGGTTCGCTTTACTTCTTCTCTCAATGCCAGTAATGCTTTTGGCTGTTGGGCCGGCATTTATTCTTCACGAGATTGGCCACAAAATAATTGCAAAAAAATATGGTTGCTGGGCTGAATTTAGAGCAGATCCAGGGGGATTGAAACTTGGAGTCGGGCTTGCAGCGTTCCTCGGAGTAGTATTCATGGCTCCTGGCGCTGTAATGGTGGCCGGCTTGGTTACCCGAAGACAAAACGGGCATATCGCTATAGCAGGCCCTGCAGTTAATTTTGGACTATTCTTAATTGGCATACCAATCGGAGGAATACTTCTTGGATTAGCGAATGCGGAATCTTACGCTATGGTCGATGGAACATATCTTTCTGGAGGAGCTATTAATCTAAAAGCAATGATTGGAGGAATAGTATTCTGGTGGATTGCAGCAAACCTTGGATTAGGCTTCTTCAATATGATTCCATTCGGGCCACTTGATGGTGCTAAAATTAAAGATTGGAATGAAGGGGTTTGGTTTGCAGCCTTTGCTACATTCATTGCAATAATCATATCATGGTGGACAGGAACATTTAGTCCAATCGACTTAGCAACTATAATTGCAGAACAATTTTGATTATTCTTCCAAGTACGAATTACGTACTGGATTTTCATCTAGGTGGAAGAACGAGTATGTTGCCCACCAGGTGATAGTGTCGAGCGCATCTACGAGGTTGCTTGTACCACTATGCTCTTCACCGTAATCTTTCCCAGTCGTATCCATCCAATCTTCCATCTCATCAAGAGTATCACATGTTTGGTGGTAGCACCAATACCCATCAACCAAACCTCCGAATCCCATGGTTACTGTTCCTAAATTATCTTGGAATGTAGCATGATCTGAACGGGCAGTAGTGTCCTCATAAACAATAATTTCAGGCCTATCTTTAGCCAACCAATCATCAACTTTCCAGGTTTCAGCAGAATGTCCTTCTCCAATCAATGGGGCCATTTGTTCCTCAACTCCAATCGCATCCGAACCAATCCACATAGCTAGATTTACCATTCCCGGCTGATTCATTACATCGTGATCTACACTTGGTCCAATGTATACTCTCATTGGCCAAACTTCCTCATCTTTTGGATAACCATCGGGGTCGATAGCAGGGTTAGGATCACAATTTCCTTCACCGCCTCCATGGCCATTACCACAAGGAGCTCCTCCGCCGCCCGGCCAGTTTACTCCAGCCATGTCCAAGTTAACGTAATTGGTAACCTCAACATTAGGATTATCTTCTTTGACCCATTCATCGGTCCAGTAATCGCTACCCCTCTTTCCACCTTCTTCGCCGGACCAAAGACAGAATACCATTGTGTTTCGAGTCTTGTAACCCGCCATCGCTTCTGCTACGGTTAGCACCATACTAGTTCCTGCAGTATTGTCATATGCTCCAACCCTTGTTCCATATGTTCTACCAAAGATGTGAGGGTCAAGCAATCCTCCATTGACAGGAGGTGCAATGTCAAAGTGTGCTCCAAAAACCATCCATTTGTCAGGATCTATTTCACCAAATCGATATCCGCATACATTGTATGCTTCAGGATTTTGAGCCCCAGTCTCAGTCGAATCGTAAACAAAGCGCTGCGTGATAACTTCTAGTCCGAAACTATCGAGTGTCTGTATCAAGTATTGTGCAGCATCTTCGTAAGCAGCATTACCTTGTCCTGCCCATCTATCGAGATAACCTATGGCCCCGTCTGCCAGATCGGTAGGATCTGTTGATTCATCAGATAACATTGACAAATAATCATATGTCGTTCTTCCATTAACAACACCAGTGGAATGCCTACCTCCGTCAGCATCAGAGAAAGCGGCAGCCATAGGGCGCTCAATAGGAATTGTAACTGCTATCACGGAGCCTCCGTTACTAGTGCTAGGCTCAACAGTATCAATTGTATCACCTGATAATCTAACAATTCCCTGATTGTCATCTCTATCATGACCATCGCGAGCGTACCAGGTTCTCCAAGATTCATCTAATTCTCTAATAGGCCAGTTTTCCCGCCCAATTTCGCCGACCATTATTACTGCAGTGTCCGTTCTTGGCGGTGCTAAAATCGTTAGTAGTACGGACTCTCCTGCCTCTAAATCAATGACAGTTGAATTTTGTACAAACCCATTTTCAGGATTCATGATAAGATATGGTACGAAAGCAGACATATCCGAATCTGCAGCAATAGTTAGCCCTTGAAATTCACCGCCTCGTAAAATACCCGGGGTGATAGTTATGTCATCCGATTTTAACGAATTATCATTATCTTCCCCAAAGCATCCACTGAGTGGTGCAAGACAGAACAACAGGACTAGGAATCCAGCTGTTAATGAGCGCTGCATATCTCCCCCGTGTACGCAATCCCTTCTCAATGCTGCGATTATTTGATGAATCATTAATCCGAAGGTTTGATAATCTTCCAAGTCCAATTATTACATGAGAATATGGTAACAGTAGCGCCGCTAATTCATGAGTTGCTTAGGAAGAAGAGATGTTCAAAAGGAGTTTGTAGACCACGGAGAACAAAATATCTCTGGGCTAAGATGGTTAGGTCCGAAGACGAGGACACAACGCCTCTAATCGAAGGATAATCAGCCAATTATTCCTCGATTAAACCTTCTTCATGCATCAAGTAAACGTGCCTAATAAATTCACTAAGTAACAGCATTAGGGCAAATTATGCGAGATTACAGTTCATTTGGGACAGGGGTTTGATCCATATGCAAGAAAGCATAGACAGCCCACCAAGTTACAATGTCCCACGAGTGAACTAGATTGTTAATTCCTGTTGAATCTGCTGTGTCCATGTATTCAATCATGGTATCCATCGTATCACATTCTCGATGATAGCACGGATAACCATCTACCAAGCCGTTCCAACCTAGTGTAGCAACTCCAATACTTTGGAACGAATCGTGGTCACTTCGTGCTGTTGGCGACTCATAAACAGCCACGGTATCTTCGTAGATATCACCCCATAACGGACTTTCTCCACCTTCAAGCCATGCTTCTCTACCACGTTGCATTTCATTACCGAGATCAAGCGCATCACCACCAATCCACTCGGCTAAGTAAAACATACCTGCTTGGTCGATTTCTTCTTGTGAACCATCTGGGCCTAAGTAAACCGAGAGCGCGTAATCTCCAGGATAGTTCACTCCAGCCATGTCAAGATTGAGATAGTTGCTTACTGTAACTCCATCTGGCAAGTCGTTTGCGAATGAGCGAGAGCCCCACAAACCTTCTTCTTCGGAAGACCATAGGCAGAATACCATAGTTCTACGAGCATCAAATTCCGCTAGTACACTTGCAGTAGTTAGTACCATACTAGATCCGGCAGCATTGTCATAGGCGCCGTGCCTGGTTCCGTATCCTGGAATTCCATCCTGAGCGCCAGGCGTGTAGGCTACAGGAGGGGCAATATCGAAATGAGCGCCAAAAATTAACCACTCATCAGGATAAACCGAACCAATCTTGTAGCCGCAAATATTCACAGCCCAAGCCGTATTAGATTGGAATCTATGTACTTCGACAGAGTCTAAGCCGTAGCCCTGCATTACACCTTCAAAATAAGTGATAGCGTGTTCGTAAGACGGGTTTGCATTACCAATCCAGCGGTCTAGGTAACCCACGGCACCATCAGCACCACACGTTGCACAAGGAGTATCGTCTGTGATGAAATCAACCCAGTCATATACATCTCGGCCGTTGACCCAGCCTCCACTGGCTCCAACCCCGTCAGCATCAGTTAGATCAGCCCGCTGGAATCGTACCGTTTCCAGAGATTTGACGATTACTTCTCCACCATCATCATTACCTGGAACAATCCATGGCCACTCGCCACCATCATCTTGATTTTCAACAGCCATTACTGAAGAAGACCCTTCATCGACTCCACTATCCCATGCTGCCCATGAAATACCAGAGGCGCGAATTGGCCAGTTCTCTCTACCATAGTCTCCAATTAGCAAAAACACATCAGAGTTTCTTGGAGGGAATAGGACGTTTACAGAAACAGAATCCCCTTCCTTGAGATCAAATACTGTGCCATTTTGAGCTCTCATAGAACCAGGGTCTTGAACAAAGTAAGGTACAAAAACACTCATGTCACTATCGGCATCCAATTTGATGACCGTCCAATCCCCTCCTGGGATAATGTCTGGCCATACATTCAGACTATCGGTGGAAAGGGATCCAGAATCCCCCTCTTCACCTATGCAACCCGATAGTGGGGCAAGGGACATTACGGCGACCATCAGTATAGCGCGTGCAGCATCCATGTGCTGCCGACAACTATCCTATTGTTGAAACATATGGTCAGAATCTCATACCGTTGTACGGAATTGATTTTCCGGATAGAGGATAAGCATTATACATGGACCATCGGCCCGAATTAACGATGGCAACCGTACGCCTCGACCAAAAATCACGGGCAATCGTACGGTCTATTTCAGAATCTTACATCAATGCAATAGCAAATTACTTCGGTAGTGGGCCAACAGATATTGCTGCTGCAAAAAGCCAACACAAAGCCTACGCTGACGCTTTATCGGCTAACGGAGTAGAAGTTACAACCCTTGAGGCAGACCAAGATTACCCCGATTGCGTATTCGTAGAAGACCAAGCGGTTGTAATCGACGGGCACGTCCTACTTCCAGTACCTGGGCACGAATCTCGTAGAGGCGAACAACCTCCAATTGCAGATTTCCTATCCGACCAACTCCAAGGGCACCAAATCTGCAAGATGGAGCCGCCTGCAATGATGGATGGCGGGGACATACTAAGAATAGGGGATTTATTCTTTGTAGGTAGATCTACAAGGACAAACGATGCAGGAATTTCAGAACTGAAAGACCTATTGGACCACCTAGGTCACGAACTGAGAGTAATCGATATCCCTGCACAAGCATTGCATTTGACAAGCATTTCATCAACACCTTCTGACAATTTGATTCTGATACCAGAGGAGTACCTAACTCCCGAATCATTCGGCGAGATGCCTGAAGGATGTGAGGTAATTGTAATGCCAAAAGAAGAAGTCTATGGCTGTAATACAATCGGACTTCCCGGGAACAAAGTACTCATGGCAGACGGATATCCTGCAGTTCAAGCGGAATTAGAAAGCCGTGGATTCGAGTGTATTCTGCTCGATATGAGCCAAATTAGAGCGGCAGATGGCTCTCTAACCTGCTGCTCAGTCTTCTATTGAGCCTACGCGTTGTTGATATAGACGGGTTAGGTGGCAATCTTGCTGCAGGGGTCGCCCAGCTTGGTCAAAGGCGCTGGGATGAGGTCCCAGTCCGTAATGGTTCGCAGGTTCAAATCCTGCCCTCTGCACTTTCTAAAAAATCATCCAAAGCAACGGCTGAAAAGACCAATCATCATTCGTCCTTACGACGAGAAGCAAAAATTCCTGCAACAATTGCGGTCATGGTTCCAAATGCCCCCAGTGCTGGTAACTCTTCATCATCATCATTAGATACAAAACTAGATTCGGGCAAGATTGTGATTGAGTCATTTACAGCATTACTGGTTTGCTGGCCATCACTGACGGTTACTGAACATTCAACCTCATCCTCAAAATTAAATTCGCCAGAGAAATTTGGACCAGGCACCCAACCTTCAACTCCTGCTACATCGCCATTTACTAACCATGTGATATTTACAACCAATGTATCGCCATCGGCATCATAAACATCATAATTGCATGTGAGCTCATCATTTTGTAAGGCCTCCTCCGGTGAAATATTCACATTAGATACGACCGGAGCGCTGTTATTTGGAAAGGCATCAGAGTTGTCACCTACACCATCTCCATCAGAATCAGCCGTTTCATTCCCGTCGTAAGGGTATGCGTCGTCTTCATCAGTAACACCATCTCCGTCGGAGTCAATGAATGGTATAACGACAGAATAATTTTCGAGAATTGTAAGGTGTTCGACCGTTCCGTTCTGGTATAATTCTTCGATTTTAATATAGATGATCTGCGAGTAAGAGGCGTTACCCATCATCGATTCGATAGAGAGAGTAAGTGCAAAAGTATCGCCATCGCTAATTTCTTGTTCTCTGTCTAAGGTATCATTCTGCATGCTGTTATATTTCTCAACGGCAGATCCGTTGAAGTATTCTTCATCAAATGCTATCTCAACGACCACGTCATCCTCTTCACCAGCTCCTGAAAGAATGGTTCCATTGACGTAGGCGTATTGTTCCATGCCATTTGAATCAACTTCGAGTTGGATGTTTGGTTCATCGGACTCGTACTCCGTCTCCTCTTCGGAATATTTGATAATGTTCTCATGCAGAGAAACATTAGAATCTTGGTAAAAGTCAAAACATCCAGATAATGGCAAAAAGATTACAATCAGTAACACAAAGATCTGCTTAGTTCGCATGGTCTGTGGTTAAACTATGCAGACATAAACGATTCCCTAGGATAATCCAATACGGATAGTTTCAGAGGGTCTAATCGAATACCCATTGCCTAGGCAAAATTAGTGGCGTTTGAATCACTCTTTCGGTGAACCTTCTAAAATCTCATCAAACTCTTTTGCTGCGAGGATGAGGGTCGGTGCCCAAAGGCCCACAAAGATGCCTAACATTTCATCATTTCCAATGAAGTAAATGTACAACGACAACGCTACAGATAACATGCTTGCTACTAATCCTACTCTTGCTATTTTTCCGCTCATATCTTAATCACTTAGCAGCAGATTACAACTTTTACACTTAAACCAGTGTTTTGAATCCTACCGGGCCACCACCCTAGGATACTTCAATATCAAATCCGAATATATTTCATTAGGTTCAAATATCCCTGCACTCATTTTGGATTTATGATAGATATAATTGATTTATGTGTCGATGCATATAGGGCACATGCAGCTAATGACTTTGTAAAAAGAGATCAACTCCTAACGCTAATCAATAAATCCGAACAAAATATTGGTAAATGGATTGCATTCTTCGAAACAATAGGCAGTGGCGAATCAGAACTTGAAGAATCAGAAAAAGAAAGATTAGTTGAAATCGCATTAAGAGAAAAATATAATATTTTTAATTGAATCTAACACTTCATGATAGTAAATCCGCTCTGGCTGTAGCGAATACAACTCTTCCCCGATGAGTAATCTTTGCTTGCCAAACCTCATCTTTAGGATTGAATGTTCGTAGCATTTGTTCTCGACTCCAATGCCTTCTCGCATCAACTTGATCGAGATATTGCCCCCACTGAGTCCACCTATTTTCAGCACGAGATGCTTTCAGAACCTTTACCGGTTTGAAAGTTCCAAACTCTTGTGTAATCGATGCCCATTCAATTTTGTCATACCTATCCTCAAGCCCTTGGTGTAGGTCTCCAACAATTTCGTAACCTACTCCTGAATTGGGGTCGAGACTCTCTACATGGCCAGGGAATAGTTTCTCCAAATGGGAGTATCTATCACTAGCCATTCCTGCAGATACCAGTAGGGTATCATGGCCGCTGGGACCAAGACCTGTATGCAAATCGATAGCCCATATTTTGTCTACGCCCTCTAATGTTTTATCGAGCCAGTTAAGCAGTAAATCTGGACCAGGTTGTAATTTATTTCCGCCGTATTGGATGGCCTTAGGATATTCATACTGACCCTCTGCTACGCATTGCTTTAGATTATTAAAACCGTATTTTAAAATCAGCCTAAGGGTCTTAATTTTGAACCACCGCTCCTTCCTTTTCGGCGGAGATTCCGGGTTGATGAAATCCTTGACATTATCATAACCTTCAGGAACCCCAGAATAACTTTGACCACGCTTCAAAAAATTGCGATTCAAATCAACGTTATTTTCGTTAAATCTCCTCCACCATGCCATTCCATACGGGTTTACAGCGTGAATGAAAACGATAGCATGGTCCTTGAAAAGATCTTGCTTACTCAAGTCATCCATTACTGCCAATTGAATAGCACTACCTGGATAGCCTTCTACACCGTGTATTCCACTACTGGATAGCAATACTTTGCCAGATTTTAGAGAACCAACTATTGCTACATCAATACACAGTGGTTCTCCAGCAGGACCAGTCATTCCGATTTCTAATCGCTCACTCGTTACCTTGTGACCAGCATCTCGCAGATCATCACAGGCAATCAAGAATCGTCCTGCCGCTTCTGCATAAGAATTAGCGAACCAGAACCTCCCTTCCATACCACCGCTAGGAGAGGCTACACTTGAACACTACCGAACTATGAATAATCACACCCCCTGTCCCAATTTATGTCGGAGGAATTGATTGCAGCCGACATTCGTAATGCCAGAACCCTTCCTTCGAAGTTTTACTACGACGAGAAGGCTTTCAATGATTCAAAAACAGCCTTCAAAGGTTGGCAGTTTGCCCTGCATTCATCACAATTCAAATCCAATAATATCCATCCTATCGAACATATCGAATCTATAACTGGAGAACCGATTGTTATAGTGAAAGGAGAACAAGTCAATTGTTTGTCAAATATTTGTACACACAGAGGAATGCGCCTAATCAGTCAAGAGTGTTCTAAGAATTCTTTCAGGTGCGAATACCACGGTCGAACCTTCGATATAGATGGCAAATTCCGCAACATGCCTGAGTTTGAAGGTGCGATTGGATTTCCGTCCGAGGACGACAACCTCCACAAATTTCCAATGGTTGTTTGGGATGGTTTGTATTTCACCTCTCAAGATTCACCTCCGCCAATTCCATGGGCAGAGGTGGAATCTCGCCTTGGATTCCTTGATATCAAATCCTATGTCCACGACCCGGCAAGAGATAGAGACCATTCAATTTCAGCTAACTGGATGCTATATGTTGATAATTACCTTGAAGGGTTCCATATTCCATTCGTTCACCCAGAGCTTAACCAAGCATTGGATTATTCCGGATATACTACGGAGACTTTCGAGGGAGGGGTGTTACAAATTGGTAAGGCCATGGAAGGAGATGTAAAGTTCGTACTACCTCCAAACCATCCCGATTTCGGCGAAGATATTGCTGCATACTACCTTTGGCTATTTCCTAATATGATGTTCAATTTTTATCCT
>JAACDL010000137.1 GCA_009936765.1 Methanobacteriota archaeon | reverse complement strand
CGACCTGGGAGCCATCGCTGGCACGCAATAAATGGAATCCATGACCAAACAAAATACCAATTTTACCAGATGCATGTGCCGCAGCATGAACCCTGAAAGGTAATTCCTTCTTCCACCTTGGATTCGTATCTTCATCTAACAGTATCACGTCTAAACCAGTTGATACCAAGAGTTCACTGCCGACACTACATGCTGTAGATATCAAATTAGGCGCTTGCCATGAACGAGATACAGTCCAACTCATACGCTCGCCTCCATCATTCCCCATGCCACTAATTGGGCTCTAGCATCGTTTGTTAATTTGAACATACGAGTTCTACCTCTTTGTTGAACAGAAAGTATTCCCCCTCTATAGAGACGATTACACATCTGCGACATTCTAGGCCTTCTAACATTTAATTTATCTTGTAATCTAGCATCTGATGGTGAAAACTCTCTTTCTGAAGCAACTTCTACTAACACTGACTCGCCTCGTGAAAGGCTTCGAAGTGTTTGCATATCCAGAGGGTTACTTTCTTTCTGACCGATTACTGGTCTACGAATAGCTGCCAGTAAATCTGCAACACCTACACCTTTAGGTACATCCAGAGCATTCAGTAATTGAGTGAACAAGATTTCGACGTTCCCATTTGATTCATGCGGAATAATCGGTTGTTCATACTCTTCCTCAACCTGAAATACTTCGCCCGACTCAGGTAAATCTTCGACTATTGGCGCATCTTCTAAGAGAACTGCTTCTGGTTGGTTGGCAACCCAGAGGCTGTTGGCATCAACGTCAAGAGAATCTTGATCGACTCTTGGCGCATTCTTCTTATCAAAGGGCGGTGATGCTTGCTTATTCACCCTGTTTCTTGCCGCTAGCCTACCAAATGCTCCCATTGAAGGCAATGGGGGAGGTAGAGGAGTTTTCTTCTCAGGCAAGGGCGCCTCGGCTAATTTGTCGAGGTCTAAGTCGAAAGTAGCCTGGATATTATTTTGTTCTTGAACAATAATGTCTTCTTCAGGGTATGAAATATTGATTTCAGACTCCTCGTAATCGATAGACGGCTCTTCGTATTTCACATCCCTTGGATTCGACCTTTCTTCATCCACCAGGTCTCTCAAAAGGCGCATTACCTTTGATGGGTTTCCTTTTGTCTTCTCCAAGATATAGCCCAGTGCCTCTTCGGGTAAATCCCAACTTATGTTAGATGCGGTAGCGATTCTAGATTCACACAGTTGTTTAACTTCTTCTTCGTCAAGTGGTTTAATGACTGCTGAATGATCAAAACTATTCACCAATGAGGCCGGTATTTGCGCTCTCTGATCCGTAGTTAGTGACACTATTACCAATGCATTAAGGCGATGCAGAGGGTTTACTAAAGTTGCAAGGACATCAGCTAAACGCTTACCATCAGCATTAGAGAAATCAAGAGAGATTAGTGGCAAAGGGCCCTGGGCAGCCTCAGTAGTAGAGACTAGCCTAGAGACCAATTCTTGAGTACTGGACGGGACATCGAATCCAACTAATGTAACATATATCTCGTGAAGGATAGTGGAAACAGGGTTATCTGAAGGAAACATGTCTAGATGTACGCTCTTTTCAGTTTCCTCGGATAGGCACCGCATTAGTGATGACCTGCCTGTGCCGCTCTCTCCAACCAGTAAAATCATCCTTGCATTCCTGATTTTCAAAAATCTAGCCCATCGTGCAGTGATATCATCCCGGCCAACTAATAATTTGGACTGCCCTGTTTCTAATGGCCTAGCATGGAAAGGGTTGACCCTTAGCGCTGGTATTCCAAGATAAGGTACATCTTCACCCATAACTCGCAGTGCGAATTAACGAGTATATCATGTTTCAGTGAAACCAGTAGTTGGAGAGGCCCGTTAGGACGCGTTGAATCTGAGACCGCTTAGAGGATTTTTACTCAATTAACAGTTAGTTAACGCATAGTTAACGCGTTAATTAAAGCGTTAATCGTCGGTTTCTTCATCAAGTAGACACCACCCGCTACAACTGGAGGAACAGTCCAATGCCAGTTGACAAAAGCCGACTTTCAGGTTTCTACAAACTATCTGTGGAACAAAGGAGGCAAATGGTTGCCGAATTAGCAAAACTGAGCTCCGAAGCGATCGCTGCATTGGCCAGCCATGGCGAATTGGACGAAATGGCAGCTGACCGCATGATTGAGAACGTAATAGGCACCATGTCATTACCCGTAGGAGTGGCCACTAATTTCGTAATAGATGGCGCCCCTTACCTCATTCCCTTCTGCCTCGAAGAATCTAGTGTCGTAGCTGCAGCCAGCAATATGGCGAAGAGGTGCCTCATTAAGGGAGGATTTAGGACATCAAGCGATGGACCAATTATGATATCTCAGATTCAAGTTCTTGAATTAGAAGACGTAGAACAGGCAGGAGAAGCCATTCTTACAGCCAAATATGAATTGATGGGGATGTGCAATTCGCTACCCTCAACTATGATCAAACTAGGAGGTGGCTGCAAGGACATACAAGTCCGCAGCATAGATTCCATTTCTGGAAAAATGCTGGTCATCCATTTGCTAGTAGACACACGGGATGCCATGGGGGCGAACGCAGTCAATACAATGGCTGAACTGATAAGCGGAAAGGTCGAAGAAATCACAGGTGGCAGAGTGCACCTCAGAATCCTTTCCAACCTCGCATCTCAACGCCTGGCTAGAGTTGAAGCAACATTCACGCCAGAGGAGATTTCAGATGATGGTACTGCTGAAAATGGCAGGAAGGTCATTGCTGGAATCTTAGAGGCACATCATTTTGCAATGGCTGACCCTTACAGGGCAGCAACGCACAACAAGGGCGTTATGAACGCAATCAGTGCTGTTGCGCTTGCTTGTGGCCAAGACTGGAGAGCGATTGAAGCAGGATGCCACGCCTGGGCTGCAGTAAACACTGGAGAATACACATCGATGACCAGATGGCACAGGGACGATGAAGGTAACTTAGTTGGGAAACTGGAAACACCAATGGCGGTAGGAATTGTAGGTGGAGCCTCCAAGGTCCACCCTGTCGCTAGGGCCAATCTAGCCATATTAGGCCTAAATTCAGCACAAGAACTTGCAGGAGTCATCGCTGCAGCAGGATTAGCACAAAACCTTGGTGCAATGCGAGCGCTTGCAACCAGTGGCATTCAGGCAGGTCACATGAAACTACACGCCAGAAACATGGCAGTTAGTGCAGGGGCTATTGGCGATGAAATCGAAAAGGTTGCGAATATTGTAAACTCTCAACAAGGACCTGTTACGCAACAATTGGTCAAGGAAACTCTTGAATCGATCAGATAATGATTACTCATCTTCACCTAATTCGAGAATTGTCTGAGTCCCACCATCGGAATCAGTTTCGTCTCTCAAAGCAAGTTTACTCTCCATTCCATCTAGCATTCCAGATGATACAACCATGTCTCTAAACCATGCTTTTACCTTCTTCCTATCAGTATGAGGGCAACCAAACATCTCCGAAAACCGACGAGTAGTAGTCAACCTCCTGGTGTTTCCATCACGCCTTCGACCGATTAAACCAGCCTGGGCTAGTTCCCTAATGTGGTCGTAAGCTCGCTGCCCAAGTAATTCCACCAAACGTGATTGAGGCATTGGTTGATGATAAGCAATAAGAGCGGCTGCCTTAAGCAACTTAGGTGCCAATTCAGACTTGGTTTCTTTTGGTAGATGGTTAGCAATTATTGGTTTGACTTCCATCGCCCATTTACCGCCGATTTCTACAACTTGTAAACCTCCACCGCGTCTTCTCTTGACGGTAGCCTGTAGATTTGTCATCGCTTCAGTAATCTCTTCATCGTCGTAACCCAGTTGTTCTGAAAGTTCATTCATATTCATTGAACGGCCTGCACTGAAAAGTGTTGCTTCGAGTAAAGTTTCTAATGGTACTTCAGACATGTGATTAACTCCTTACTCCACTAACCAGTCTGCTGGATTTTCAGAATTTGATTCTCCTTCCAACTTAGCCCTTTCTTCTTCTTCAGCGGCAACCCTAGCTCTCTCTGCCAAACGAGCAGCGTGCCTCATAGACTCGGTTTCATCCTGCTTAATAGAATCTGAATCATCGGCCATCAATTTGTCAGCCATAGTAGTGACTTCCTCGAAAGTATTTGCATTTGGCCACCGATCTTCCAGCATAATTGGGTCATCTGGGCCTTCTTGGCTTATCCATGCATAACCTCTGTGAGTAAGGAATAATCCTGCGACAAATGACGTTATTTTAGATTCAACATCATAGCCTTCCGGTATTTCTCCAAAAGTCTCCATTAGGATGTTTTCCAATTCGAGTGTAACCTCTGAAACAGGAACTTTGGTTTCACTTCTTGTATGGCAGACTTTACGCATTGCAGTCCAACACCTATGGATATCACCCTCCATGTCCTCATTATGCATCCTAGAGCCCACATTATCGAGCATATTCTTCAACTCCACAGCGTGTTCTCGGCGGTATTCTTCCTTCACTTTGAGAATTTCGGCCTCATCACATGCATCTTTCAATGCCGATAACAATTCACCGAGAGTTGAAGGCCGGCCTTCTTCTCTCCTAATCCTTTCACCAAAAAACGAAGGCAACACTTGATCAGCACTTCCTTCGAGGATGGATGAAGTGAAGATAAACTCCTCATCATCATATTCGGCTTCCCAGCCAAAATCTGTGAAATCATCTTCATCTTCGAAATCCAATGCAATTACTCTATCAAAGAGAGTAGATGCTTGTTGCGTCAAGACTTCCCATGACATACGGATAAGACGACCGCAGGCAGGTAAATCGAGATCTGATGCTTCTTTTCTGACTCGCTGAGTGAATAGTTTTAGGAAGGCAGAGAGGTCGATATTCCATGGATCCATTCCCTCTTCTTTGACCAGCGAAAGCACCAATGCTACCGAGCGGTCAAAGGGGTCAGAGAGTACTTGATGCTCCGCACTTTCTTCTTGTGCAATTCTCAAAATACGGTCAGCATATCTCTCGGCTTCGCTTAGATCTTCTTCTTGACCCATTAACTGGTCAAGAATATCCTGGCGTAGGAACCAGTCGTCTAATACGGCTTGTTGCATGCTCAGACCTCCTTTTCAACCTCTTGATCTTCAACTTCTTGTCCTTCGGTTTCATCGGCCAATAACTCTGAGACTATCTTCTGCCTCTCTTCGATTTCCTCAGTTAGTTCTTCTGCTCTTTCAGTAAGTGCTTCGAAACCATTTTCCGATTCATCTTCTTCTATGTGATTCAGCAATCCACCAAGACTCTTGGGGGCAGGAAGTGCGTCTGGTACTTCTGGCATTTCATGAGCAATAACCCTAGCTTCTTCTATTCTAGAATGGTTCTTATCAGCAGCATCTGTTGCTTCTTTCTCAGCCTGAGCACCAAGTTCTATAGCACGGTCACGGTCGAAGTCAACAATTCTTCTAGAGCATCCATCTCCACCATGTGTTATTCCGATATGATGGTCGGCTAGTTCGAGAGAAACCTTGCGTAAGGTAACCATGATGAATTGTGCAGCTTCACTTCTATTGCGGCATTCTGTAGCAATCAACTTTGAATTAGTTACATCCAGGTTTTGGTCAACTTCATCAAAGTAATAGAATGGACTTGGGTCGTGATCTTGAATTGCGAAAATCAACGACAATGAAGCCATCGACTTTTCACCACCAGATAATCCCTGTAATCGGGATTTGTTAGATTTGCCTCGTGGTTGAGCCCACATATCCAAACCACCTTTGAAAGGCTCATCCGGGTTCTCCAAGAACAACTCACCTCTTCCACCATTGGAAAGTCGATTGTATACTACCTTGAAGTTCTCATTTACTTCCTTCAAAGTGGCCAATAGTCGTGTTTTCCTTTGATTCTCAAGCTTATCTGTGATGTCGATAAGTCTCTTCCTTCTTTCTTGAAGAACTTTGAAATCGTCTTTCATCTCATCCAGTCTCTTCTTACAGGAATCATATTGTTCAATAGCAAGCATGTTGAAATCGCCATATCGGTCAAGTTTCCTTCGCAAATCATTGACACGCTTTTGAGCATCTCCTACATTTGGCAATTCTACATCATCTTCCGCTACAGGAACTGATTCTGCTGCCATCTCAACAAGTAGATCTGCTAAGTTCTGTTCCCTAATAGCTAAACTACGAGATATGTCTTCAGCCATCGACCTACTATTTATGGCAGAATTGGCCTTCTGATTTGCGTTTGCTTTGACTTCTGCACGCTCTTCAACCAATCCTTTCCTTTCATTTTCTAGTTCTTGATGTTCGTCAAGTAAAGATGCCCTTTCCTCTTCCTTTTGGTTTAGAAGAATTGTTTCTTCTTTAACAGAAGACTTCCATTCTTTTACTGATTTTTCACGTCCAGCCATGCCGGCTTGTATTTCATCAGCCCTAGAAGTAAGGCTGTCTAATGTTTGAGTTAGAAGTTCGCTCATTTCCTTACCGCTGTCAATAGTTAATTGCGCCTTATTTGATGCTCCCTCTGCCTCTATTCGTAGCGATTGTGCTTCAAGTAGACGCTTTCTAATTCCATCTGGGCTAGAGTTGCTAAGGTCTTCACTTGCTGAATCTCTATCGGCTTCAGCTTCTAATAACTTCATTGAAGCAGATTCAACCATAGCCAATTTACCAGTGTGGTCCGAATCTAGATTACCCAAGCGGGTTTCTAATTGATTTGCAATACCTCTTGCCTTGACTAGTACTTTCTTCGCTAGTTCCATTTCTGCTTTGATTGTACCAGCCTTTACAGAATGGTCATCTTCTGTTAATGAGTTAATCTTTGTACGGATTTCGTGTTGGCGTGTTCTTGCTTCACGTAATGCTGCAGCGACTGTTTGAGCCATTATCGAGAGGCGATCTACTTCTCCTCCCAATTTTTCGACTTCGCTAGCGCCGTGTATCTTACCACCGAAGCCTGCTTTCATCTTCTGCTTGCTACCTCCAATCATAGCACCCCCCGGTTCTGTGATTTCGCCACCAAGGGTGACCAACCTTACACCGCCCATCAAACGACGGGCGGTTCCGATATTGTTGACAACTAGGGTGTTTCGAAGAGCATATGCTACAGCGGTGGCGATTCTAGGGTCATAATCTAGCAATTCATGAGCTAACCCAATAACACCCTCTTTCCCTGCAACCATTGCTGCTTTGCCAGAAGTACGATTGGCTTGCATTTTGTTGAGCGGCAAGAATGTCGCCCTGCCTAATTTCCTGCTCTTTAGAAGAGCCATTGCTTCGGCAGCGACCTGATCACTCTCTACTACGACTGAGTTCATTCCTCCGCCTACAGCAGTTGCCAATGCATCTGAATGTGCTGAATCTTTCGGGGCGCATAGTTCGCTTATGGTTCCGATAATTCCTTTCAATTCGCCACGGTCTCTTGCAGCCATTACAGCCGCCGCACCAGGCGCCATGCCGTTACTTCCTGAACGCCTATCCAATTCTGTTCTTGCAGAGGATAGTCTTCTTTCGGCGTCTTGTAATCTCTTATCAACAGCACCCGATTCATCGATTAGCCTCTTCTCTGCAGACTGAGCGCTGCGTAATTCATTCCCGAGGGCAGTACGGTCATTTTCAGGATTGGCAGTCCCTAATTCTTCGAATTGTAACTGTACTTCATCGAATGCTAGTTTTGCGTCATCGACCTCTTCTTCTGCCGTAGATAACTGCTCAGCAACCATTTCCGACTGGTTAGAAACCTTGTCTGCTTCTAACCTAGCCGTTTGAACCGCATCTCTACATGATTCAAGGTACTCGTTTGCTTTGGATAAAGCCCGAGATAGTGATGCTGTTGCCTCACCTGAACTTTCTAGTGTCACTCTGATTTCTGCCTCTATTGCTTCTGTTTCTTCAAATGCCTTCTTACTGGCAGCCAGTGCTTCATTTGCAGCAGATAAATTTTCCAAGTGCGCCCCTAAATTATCCTTGGCTTCAGAGATTTGCTCTTCTAAATCAATTAGTGACTCGCTGTCATCTATATCTGCAATCTCTGCTTCATCGAGATGGTCGTTTTTCAAAGCCAGTGAAACTTGTAGTTTCCCTATTTGGTCGTTAAGGCCGCCTTTGTCCCCTCCCATTGCTTCAGAAATCTGCTTCTCCAACTCTCCGATGCGATCATCTAATCCGAGAAGAATAGATTCTGCCGCTTTAACTTCAAGTTGTAATTTATCTGCGTCCGCAAGATAGCGGGTTCTTTCATCGGAATGATGTCTTATCTCCTCTTTAGCAGTCATATGTCTTGACTGTTGAAGAATGACATTGGCATTATCGAACTCCTCGCGGGTATCTTTTGCCTTTTCAGCTACCGCCTTTTCTTTCTCCAATGTTTTTAGGCGTGCTTTTTGTTCATCTTCAACGAGTGATATCCGTTCGATGTAATCCTCAACTTGGCCTTTTTGGCGATCTGCTTTACGGATCTCATCATCATAAGATGTTACTCCAGCAACTGAATCCAGAACCTTTCTACGTTCAACAGCAGTCATGCTGGAAAGCCTAGTGACGTCGCCCTGTAGAACGATGTTGTAACCATCTGGTCTAGCGTTTGCTTGCCCTAACAGGCGGTGGAAGGACTTCTGGTTACTTTCTTCCCCGTTCAACAAATATGTTGAAACAGTATTGTTAGACTTTGTAAGTCGCACTTCTCTAGTCATCCTAACTTCATCAGAATCGATTTGCAATCTACGACGGCCGCTTGTAAGGGTAGGGTTAGCGAAAACAAGGGTTACTTTCGCATTCCTAGCAGGCCTGTTAGACTTGCCGCCATTGAAGATTAGATCTTTAGAATTTTGAGCCCTCAGGACCTTAGCAGAACGTGCACCTAAAACAAATTGTACAGCATCTCCACAATTGGATTTACCTGAACCATTAGGCCCAGTGATAGCAGTAAAACCTCGGTCGAATGGAATTACTGCTTCGCCCTTAAACGACTTGAAGTTCTCGACTTCTAATGACTTTAGATACATCCCTTTCCCTCTTGATCAAGATAAAGAAAACTTGACCTTAACCGGGCAAGGGTACGAGGGGGGTCTTGAAGGTTACCCGGCTCGCGCTCGCGAGAAGTAGTTTAGAACACACCGCTAATTTAGCCGAAGTATAGCATTTAGGAGGACATTCCAGTGTTGGAACAACCATTGCACCCTTCACCGTTACACAAGTGACAGGTTCTACCGACGCTATCGCTGAAAGTATCACGCATTCCGCTTTCAAATGCATCCTCATATTTTGAAAGTCCTTGGTAATTCCAAAGGTCCCCAATGGTCTGGTATTGAGAGGCTCCTTTCGAACGCTTTCCTTTGGCTAAGTTCCCAAGATTACCACCTTGCTGGTAAGCCATGTCGAGCTGTTGAATAGTGTACTCTTTCCTTGGCGTTTTAGAACCCTTAGACACTTTTCCATCGATACGATATTTTGGACCCCTTATGAGAAATATCCCAGCAGCAAAGATTCCAATTTGAACAGCAATCGGAGGAGCAGGGAACGGTAGCAATGCCGCAAGATCTTCAGATGAAGTCCCTGGAAGTTGATCGAATCTATCTGCTAGAGCAATCCCACAAAGAATAACACCTGTTACAACTGCTATTTTCCTGATCCTCAATGCCCAACGACCCTTACGAGGCCACCTTAGGAATGTAGTGAGGAACATGATTGAACCCTCGAGCAATAACAGCAAATCTGGAGCCTCCCATACACCAGGAGTAGTAACACAATCATTCGCATCACCAGCATCTAGGTCTTTTTGAATATCATCTGTATTGCAACCAGGGTCCGCCACTCTAGCCAGAATCAATTTTTGTGGTGGCTCAAGGCCCATTAAAGCCCCGAATTCAACGTTGGCAACAGATACCGCAATCAGTGCAAGGCCGATGATTGCTGCCAACTTCTTCACCAGACCCATATTACAGCGGTGTATGAACGACCCCTTATTGGTGTCGCTATTATTCATGAGTCACATTTGAATGTGGATGGCCACACCGCCAAACGGGCTGCGATGTCTAGAGTTATCATTATTGGCAGCGGGATAGCAGGTCTATTCGCAGCACTAAGAGTTGAACAAGCAGGCCATGAGGTGATTATTATCACCAAACAGAGACCTGAAGATTCGTCGACTAATTGGGCTCAGGGCGGAATTGCGGGAATTCTTGACAAAACCGACGGCGAGGGCATGCAGGCACACATCGAAGACACACTTTCCTGTGGTGATGGACTTTGTGATGAGGAGATTGTTCGATGTGTTGTAGAAGAAGCCGGCGACAGAATCCGAGATTTACTGTCGATAGGAGTAGATTTCCAAAAGGATGGAGATGATTTCCATCTGGTCAAAGAAGGCGGACACTCCGCACGTAGAATCTTACACGCCAAAGATGCAACTGGTGCAGAGATCGAAAGAGCGCTCAACAATGCTGTTTCAACTAGTGATAACATCACATTGCGGCCGCACACATTAGGTGTCGACCTTATTCAAAGAGTCCACGGGGATCCAAGTAAAGGGATCAAAGGCATATGGTGCCTGAGCTTAGACTCTGGAGAGATGGAGTCTATTGCAGGAGATGCTGTCCTGATTGCCACAGGAGGATGTGGGCAACTTTGGGAAAGAACAACTAATCCACCGGTAGCGAGTGGAGATGGCCTAGCAATGGCTGTCAGAGCCGGCGCAACTAGCAAAGATATGGCATTCTTCCAATTCCATCCAACTGCTTTAATGGCAGGAAATAACAGACCATTTTTGATTACTGAAGCATTGCGAGGGGAGGGCGGAGTCTTACTAGACGACAAAGGATTGAACGCCTATAGATTAGGGGACTTACAGCCAGAAGACTATTCTTTTACTCTTGACTTCTCTCCAGACGGAAGTCTAGCAACCAGAGATGTAGTCGCAAGGGCTTGCGACCAAAGAATGAAGATATCCGGAGCAGATTATGTATGGCTCATTACCGATCATTTGGACAAAGAGGAATTACATTCACATTTCCCCACTATTGAATCTAAGTTGAATGAATATGCATTGTCACTCGGAAAAGCCCCCCTGCCGGTAGCACCTGCTGCTCATTACATGGTAGGAGGACTTTCGGTAGACATTAATGGAAGGGTCTTGATGGCTAACGATTCGCCTATTCCTGGTCTTTACGGGATTGGAGAAGTAGCATGTACCGGAATGCATGGGGCTAACCGTTTAGCATCAAACAGTTTACTGGAAGCAGTTGTTTTTGCCAATAGGGCGGCAGAACACTTCATTTCAGAATCGGTAAACAATATCGAGAATGTTCCTTCTTGGAGAGCAGAAGGTATGCTTGAACTCGAAGAGCATGCACCTTTAATCAGAGATTTAGAGACATTGAGGAAAACGATGACTGATGACGTGGGCATCGTTCGTACATTCAATAGACTTGAGAGAGCAAAACGCATGCTTGAATTATTATCAAAAGAGGTTGACCTGATTTGGAGAAGAAGTATCCCTTCGAGAGAATTAGTTGAATTGAGAAACCTGGTACTCGTAGCAACCCACATTACTGAAGATGCATTAAACCGTAAGGAAAATCGCGGACTGCACTGGAACAAGGACCTTATCTGAGTGACTTAATTTGAGATAGAAGCATACTATTCAAAGGCGTTGGAATCCCTAATTGTTCGGCCCTTGATACTACTTGGCCACACAGCATATCGATTTCGGTTTCTTTACCAGACCTAACATCAACCAACATCGAACAGATATTCTCTGATGTCGAATCTAATACTGAATGTAAACTTTGCAGTAATTCTTGGTCGTTGGCAATATTGATGCCTAGCAATCTAGCAACAGATGCAGCCTCAATCATCGTTGATTCTGCTTGAGAAAGCAATGGTTCATGGCGTAATTCACCGTTTTTAACACCGCATATAGCTGCTAATGGGTTTATTGCGACATTAAGGAGCAATTTATTCCAAAGAACCGATGTAACATCTGCATTGTATGTTGCATCTAGGCATTCTAGGGTCTTTTCGAATACATATCCCTTATCTCCTCCAACAATCAATTTGCCTTTCCCTACCCATTCAATGGCGCCTGGTTGCAATCTTTTCACTGCATTAGTAGTAACACCAACTGCAGTATTCTCAAAAGCATGCTCTTTGAGAATCTCCAAATTACCGAGACCGTTCTGTAGGGATAAAACCGGCCCCTTGGTCAAGAAAGTTGCAATATGAGACAATTCATCTGTATCCTTGGATTTGCTGGTGATGATGGCCTGATCACAAGAGTTCTCTAATGAGGGATGAATTCCCGCACCGTCTAGACTAACTGTCCATTCATCCGGAGAGATTCTAGCATTCCATTCCCCTGAGATCTCTAAACCCGATACCGCTAACATAGCACCATGTTCTCCTCTGGCATGGATTAATACTTCATATCCAGAAGTAACTAATTTTGCTGCCACTAGACTACCGATTGAACCGGCACCCAATACAGCGATTCGCATATTCAGGCCTCGTGGTTTACTAAGTGAAGAATAACTTCTTCATCGTTTAATTCAAGCCATGAGAATGAAATTCCCGACTCAGGAGCTATAGCAGTCACGGTTGTAGATTGGCCAGCAAGGAGAATGATATCGGTAGAAACATTCCACTGCGGACCATTACCATCGAATTCAATATTCAATGAGACGTTTTCAGAACCTGGGTTTTCAATAACCAATTCATTATTGATGAAATCAACTGAACCAATCCAGTTCTGAGTTCTCAATTCATTATTACCAATAATCAATGATGGCCCCCGGGCAACATTGTATTGAAGAGGAGAATGATCTACTATGCAGTCCACTATAACTCCTCCAGCAGGAGCATAGAGGCGAATCGATTCATTAGACTCTTCGTATTTGTTAGTGTGAATTGGATATATCGACATGTTCCAAGTATTATTTTTAGGAGGAGAAGGAGTTCCCAGGCCAATACAATCACCTTCGTGATTTAATGCCAAAACCGACTGACTAAACAGCAATTCCTCGTAGCCCAACAATACACCTTCTGAAGGAATTGCTATAACTTCTTCAACATTGTAATCTGCTACAAATGAGACGTTACCAAGATAGAATGGTTCAACGTTTAACCAGCTCATATCATCGCCTGACAATCCATTCAGACAGATTTCAGAATCCCCCTTGGTGAAAGACGCATTACCTTCATTGTCAACATCATCCCAAGTTGTGTATTGAGCACCGATTGATAGGTTGATTGTCTTAGACTTCTTTACATTCAATCCAATACAAGATTTTGGATCATCAATATCCCCATTGAATTCCCATAGTCCCACAGGAAATATGTCCTGGTCTGGAACTACTTGATGCTGAATAAATTCATCACCTACACGCCAAATGAAATCCACTGCCGAAGTATTCCATGTTTCATTCCATTGGAAAGTGAATTCCAGTTCGATGGAATCAAGGGGATTAACATCACCCTCACATGTGAAAACTACTGATTCACTGCCTGAACCACAATCAATATCTGATAAATAATGCTCACCATAAGCGCCCTTTACCAAAGTTATATCCCAACTCTGTACGATTAGTGAAGGGTTACTTACTTCTATCACTTGAGTGAAGAAGCCATCTTCAATTTTCAAAATATCCTCGTCGGCACTCCAGGAGATTTCATCATCCCAAATTTCTGACTCTGCAAATGGGGTTTGTGCTGGAAGCGCGAACATGAATGCCATGAACAGAATAATTCCGATTCTCCGGTGATCTCTTTCTGGAAGACCTTTGAAGTCGTCCAATACAATAGGCAATCTAGGGTCACCGCCTTTGGTGATAAGTAGTGAAGCACAGATTGCAACGATTGGAACCCAAATACCCCAAGTCGAGAAAGCACCAAACAAGAATGCGAATAATAGTACGACTAGTAAGAGCATCACTTGGGTTGAACCTGAACGAGCTTCAGGAATACCCATTCGAGCGATTAGTATCCTTCCACCTGGGAACGTAGGTATTGGAAGTAGAGATACCCATCCAACGAAACTCAGTGTTAGACCAACTCTAGTAAAGGGGTGTGCCCAAGATGTTTTCAGAATCATTAGGGTTTCACCTTCCAAACTAATTCCAATTAGATTAACCAACAATGGCAATTCAATAGCCAATGGAGAGGAGGAGAGTGGAACAACACTAGGAGTCAATTCTAATCCTAGCAAACATAGCAACATACCTGATACTATCATCAAGAGAGGTGATGAAAGCGACGTATGTCCTAATGAACCACGGTCTGGCCATAACCTAGCATCACTACGAGGCAAAGATGCAAAACCGAGGATACCAAATGGCCACCAGATCATTGCAGGACCCGGTATGGGGAAAAGATGTGGAAGGTTTACACCGTGTTTTGAAGCAACCCATTTCTGGAGAAATGAAGCCATTAACAACACAGTGAACAAAGGTAATGTGTAACCAATTAGAGCATCTAATGAAGCGTTTTCAACAAACCAACCACCAGACGGCCTTGCGTCAGACATCCATCTTTCACCAGCATAGACAGTAGTTAGTAGTGATAATATCCACATCGTCAGAACAAACCTTGGAGATGGCCATTGTCTGACTGGATCCGCGATGATTTGTACAATCCATGGGTCATCAGGGTACAATCTAGCATTATATCCCAAGGGTCTGAGATGATTATTTATCGATTCTAGAACTTCATGCATGTCCTCATCGTCTTTTTCGGACACAACATAGGCTGGTGAACGACCACCAATATCTTCCAAGACATAGCAGAATCTAGAAAGTATTCTCTTCATCAACTCACGATGGTTCCATGAGTCTTTGTGGACGGCAATTACTTCATCTTCAGACATAGAATATACCTCCCAATAGTCTTGGGTGCACGGCCGACCTCAATGAATGAATCGGGTACAATATCACTTGTTCTTGAATCGCTTTAGACGGAATGTTTCTTCTCTTTCCATCTCTTCAAGTCTTAATTGGATGAATACTCTCGCTTCTTCCAATTCAGGAATTACCTTGAATTCAAGGGCGTTTACACGCCTCTTGGTTGCTTCTATTTCTGCTAGAAGTCTCTTCAGAGTTGCTTCCATTTCTGCAGCTTTGACTGTACTCTCAATCAAATTACCAAAGGAATCTGCTGCTTCGTCGATATAAGGCGAAGAACCTGTAAAACCAATCGCTCTTTCACCAAATGCCTGCTTAAGGTTGGTTCCTGATACCGATGGTACAACAACTCCCATGATGTTTCTGCGTTCGACTTCAACCTCTGGAGATGCGGAGTTAGCAATTGCTGCAGAGCGGACTTTGAGTCCACCTTCAATAGCATTAGCAAGATCAATCCTCTGCTTGGCCAACCTGTAGGTGTTGGTTAATTCTCTCTTAGCCTCAATCATCTCAGCTAGTAGTTTACGGAACTCATGAAACAAACCGTCACGCTTCATCTTGAGAAGTTTGTAACCATTCTTCGTCTGTTTAATACGTCCCTTGAGCTTGATAAGTTCACTGCGTGTTGGTTTTATGTCAAGTGCCATAAATTTCAACTCCCATTTTTTGGTTTAGTGTACTCACTCACGGTTGTCTGGATGGTACTTGTCGATCCACTTTTGGTCAAGACGTACTAGGTATTTGGTGTCAATACTAGACATCAAAGTCCAACACAAATCGAGAGTTTCTCCAATAGAACGGTCTTCGTAACGAGACTGCCTTAGGAACTTATCTTCGAAAACGCCCGAGAACTCTAGAAGTTGCTTGTCACGCTCATTCAGTGCATCTTCACCAACAATAGCCACTAGACCACGTAATTCACGGCCTTGAGCGTATGCTGCATACATCTGATCAGAAACTGACTGGTGGTCTTCACGAGTAGTCTGCTCTCCGATACACGAACCCATTAGACGGGATAGTGAAGGAAGTACGTTGATTGGCGGGTAGATACCTGCTTGGTGTAATTCACGAGAGATAACAATCTGTCCTTCAGTAATATATCCAGAAAGGTCAGGAATTGGGTGAGTGATATCGTCACCAGGCATTGTTAGAATTGGGAATTGAGTGATTGAACCCTTCTTTCCTTTAACCAATCCTGCACGCTCGTACAGCATAGCAAGGTCAGTGTACATGTAACCAGGGTAACCACGGCGTCCAGGTACTTCTTCACGAGCTGCACCGATTTGACGTAGAGCATCACAATAGTTTGTCATGTCTGTGTAGATAACCAGTACGTGGTAATCCTTCTCGAATGCAAGGTACTCTGCAGCAGTTAGTGCAAGACGAGGCGTAATAATACGCTCGACCGCAGGGTCATCCGCTAGGTTAACGAACAATACCGCATTTTCTAGTGCACCTGTTCTCTCTAAATCTGCACGGAAGAAATTGTATTCTTCAGCGGTAATTCCCATAGCACAGAATACTACGATGAACTCTTCATCAGAAGCGGTCAACTTTGCTTGACGAGCAATCTGTAATGCGATATCGTTGTGCGGTAGACCAGATGCAGAGAAAATTGGCAACTTCTGTCCACGAACTAAAGAAGTACAACAGTCGATAGCGGAGATTCCAGTTTGAATGAAATCGTGTGGGCTACGACGGCTGTAAGGGTTGATCGCTGCTCCAATGATATCTGCATTCTCTTCAGCAACAATATCAGGTCCACCGTCACGAGGACGTCCTGCACCGTCAAGAATACGGCCGACTAAATCAGTTGATACCGGGAGTTTGAAAACATCTCCCATGAAGGTAACACCAGAATCTCTATCGATCTTAGCAGTTCCTTCGAATACCTGTACAATGACTAAATCATCGGATGTATCGAGTACTTGTCCATTCTTAATTGTCCCATTGGATAATCGCAAAGATACGATTTCACCGAATGCAACAGGTTCTGTCTTATTCAAGAAAACTAGAGGTCCCTTGACGTCTGTAATTGTTCTATATTCTTTTCCAGTCATAATTAATCCCCCTCAGTTATCCTCTACAGTAGCGGCAATTTCAGCAAGCATAGTCTTCACCATGTCATCAATTGTGTCGATGTATCCTTTGTTCAAACGGCCACGCATTAAGTCTGAACGTGATGGAACGTTTACTACGTCCCCAAGTTGAGCACCAGATGCCATTGCAGCCTTGGCTGCTTCTTGGAAGGCAAGAATTGCCTTTGCCATCTTGTATTGCAAGTGGATGTCACAGTATGCATCAACTTCGTGGAATCCATTTTGTTGAAGGAAGTACTCACGTATCATACGAGCTACTTCCAAAGTCAACTGCTGGTCAACTGGAAGTGCATCTGAACCGACAAGTTGTACAATTTCTTGCAACTCAGATTCTACCTGTAATAGTCCAGACAATTCAATCCTGATTTCAGGGAAATCTGGAGCGACGTTATCTCTGAACCACTGATCTAGACTCTGAGGATACAGAGAATAAGAGTTCAACCAGTTGATAGCAGGGAAGTGACGCTGACGAGCCAGACCTGCATCTAGGCCCCAGAATACCTTAACGATACGAAGTGTACCTTGGGAAACTGGTTCTGAAATATCTCCACCAGGTGGCGATACTGCACCGATAACGGTAATTGAACCATCTTCTCCATTCAGAGTCTCAACTCTTCCTGCACGCTCATAGAATTCAGCGATACGAGTAGATAGGTAAGCAGGATATCCTTCTTCACCAGGCATTTCTTCAAGACGAGAGGAAATCTCACGCATTGCTTCAGCCCAACGAGATGTGGAATCCGCCATAAGAGCAACATCGTAACCCATGTCACGGTAGTACTCTGCAATTGTAATTCCTGTGTACACAGATGCTTCACGTGCAGCTACAGGCATGTTTGATGTGTTAGCAATCATAACAGTTCTTTCCATCAATGGCTTCCCAGTGTTTGGATCGATTAGGTGAGGGAACTCATCCAATACTTCTGTCATTTCGTTTCCACGCTCTCCACAGCCGATGTAACCAACCAGTTGTGCGTCGGAGTACTTTGCTAGAGATTGCTGTGTTACAGTCTTACCAGACCCGAATGGTCCAGGTATTCCTGCTGCTCCACCTTTTGCCAATGGGAAAAGGAAGTCAAGGATACGCATTCCAGTAACTAGAGGGATTACTGGAGGGTACTTCTGCTGGTATGGACGTGGTGTCCTAACCGGCCACTCTTGGAGCATCTGCATATCACTACCATCTTCGAAGGTACAGATGGTTTGCGTCACGTTGAAATCTCCAGATTCGATAGACTTGACAACACCGCCCTTTCCAGGAACGACCATTATCTTGTGAACGATAGTATCGGTTTCTTGGACGTGTCCAACAACCTGCCCACCAACAACGGTGTCTCCAACAGAGACTTGTGGTTCAAAGGTCCAAATCTTCTCGAGATCGAATGCATCTGCATCGACACCACGAGTAAGGAAAACACCCATCTCTTTCTCAAGAGTAGGAAGTGGCCTCTGAATTCCGTCATAGATTTGAGTTAACAAACCTGGTCCAAGTGAAACTGAAAGAGTCTCACCTGTGTTCACAACAACTTCTCCAGGACGTATACCGGATGTATCTTCATACACCTGAATAACAGCCTTGTCGCCGTGTAGTTCAATCACTTCTCCCATTAGTCCTTCCGTTCCAACACGGACAACATCGTACATTGCCGCTTTCATGT
>JAACDL010000018.1 GCA_009936765.1 Methanobacteriota archaeon | reverse complement strand
TCCTTGAATGTGACATCATTTACAGGAACTATCTCTTGCTCCCATACGCCTTCAGCAATAGAAGTCGCTGTGCGAGAATGAGACATTGCAGCGAACTCATCTGTTTCTTCACGAGTTACACCTTTGCGCTTGCAGATTTCATCGCTGGTTTGAGCCATGAATGAGCCACACATGCCATCCAGAAGGTTAGTGAAAAGGTAGTCTTCCATATCCTTCTCTAACTCTGTTCCTGCACGAGGAGGGCGGGCTAAGCGGTAAGTATCACGCATCCCACGAAGTACGTGTGGTGCTTGAGATAGATTCTCCATTCCACCAGCAACAACTGTTTGTGCTTCATCTAGCATAATCATCTGAGCACCAGACACAATTGCTTGGACACCGCTACCACAGATACGGGATAGAGTTAGCATTGGCACTTCCTGAGGAATACCTGCTCCTAGTCCGGCGTGACGAGCACCAAAGATAGCTTGGTCACAAGTCTGCAAAGCATACCCCATTACAACATGGTCCACATTTTCAGGGGAAGTTCCGGTCTTATCTAGAGCACCTTTAATTGCAATCTCGCCTAACTTCAGTGCACTTACATCTTTCAGAAGTCCACCAGGTTGACCATCTCCGCGCTTACCACCTTGCCATTCACAGAATGGGGTTCTTGCTCCGCCTACGATTACGACATCTTCTGCCATGACACGGCCAACAACAGCAGCCTAATCATATTCACGCTAGGCCAATCAGCGCAATTCCACCAATTAACATGACGATTGGAAGCATTACCTATTCAAATCCAGAACGTGATCTTCCGAGGTTAGAAAGTTCAGTTCCGCGCTGCAAAGTACACTTGATACCAGGAGCATCTTCATTGCCCCATACTTCGATTATGCTGTTACCTAGAGTTCCATCTAGGCCTTCTGCTGCCAAGGCATCACTGGTTCGAGGCTTAGTTTGGCCAAGTACGTAGACAGGGTTTCCAAGACGTAGACCATACAATGTCCAACGGTGTTTCTTTACTCTAGCACCACCAAGCATTCCAGCGATTGCTTGTGACATCATTTGCTTTCCAAGAGTTTGAGCAAACTTACCATCCCAACGCTTCAGGTACTGACCATAGTCAGTTCGCTTGAATGAATTACTATTGACAAGTATTCCACCTGTTCCATCATGTAGAATGAATGGACACCCGCCTGCATCTGAGCGAATAGTTACCCAATGACATTCCTCTTTGGAATTTCCTTCACTATCCTTAGTAGTGCGGCATTGATACTGCTCATAAGACCACTGATATCCCACCATGTTACCGACAGTCATGTTTTGATTGCCATCAACAACTACGGTTAAGCATCCTTGATCGATAGGCCTTACTTGACCTACAAGTTCAGGATTTCCAACTGGTGCTGAGCGAACTAGAGAAGTTGGTGTATCAATCATTTGCCTCAACATCTTGGATTTGAAGTAACCCACTAGAGAAAGTATCAATCCTATTGCTGCGATTCCAATTGCTGGAGTGATGCCCCCGTCATATTCTCCACCTGTCATTAAGGCCGCTGCTGCTATTAGTATGCAAGCGATTGCCAGTATGCAATAAACTGTGAATAAGGTCATTGTAGCTGGAATTGGAGTTCCCACCTTAGATGGATGTTCAGGTAATGCAGAGCCGTCTCCATGAGGACCATACCTGTCATCATTGTTCCAACTCATTGGTCCAGGAGCAGGAAGTATCCAATCACTAGGGTCTGTTGTTGGCACATAGGAGGTCTGACTCATCCACCAATTGTCGATTGACAAGCCACTCGCTTCGGCCTTTGCTTCTAACTCGGAAGGGTCAATCGCACTCTGCCTAACATCGTTCAAATTTGATTCAAGAGACCCAGGAGAAGTAAATGCCATCATCAATAAGCCAAATGCAGCAACAACTAGCGCATTTGTATCATTAATGGCAGCGAAGAAGCCAATCAAAGTTATGATTAGGCCGATCGCCCAAAGTAACCATCCAACCCAATTGTAAGGAAGATTGACTTTGAATGTACCACCATTGAGGTCTAATTCTTGTATGCTCATAGTTCTTCGAACTTAAGACTACACATGAATGTTTTCTAAGACATGCTTGCAGGCTTATGGTCCCAAATTGCCCATGTTCCTGTTGCAGTTGCAACAACTCTTTCTGATTCAGTAACTATTCTTCCTTCTAGATGAGCGACATTTCTTCCTCGCTTGACCAAATTACCCTTTGCGGTTATTTTTTCACCAGGCCTTGCTGCAGAAATAAAGGAGATATTGAGTTGAGTTGTTGCACACCATTCGTTTTTTGGAAGCACTGAAACCAAAGCACCGCCAAGTGACATATCCAGCATCATTGTGTATAACCCACCATGAGCAACACCGCCTTTATTGCAGTGTTTAGATTCTATAACTAAATGCACTGAAGACTTACCTTTCCCCCAATCTCCTCTTTCAATACCAATCTCTACAGCCATGTCAGTTAGATGAGCCGGTTCTGAAAGTTCTACCATCAAATACCACCTACAACTTTGACCAATATTCTTTTTCGGCGCATCCCATCGAATTCGGCATAGTGGATTTGTTCCCAATTTCCAAGATGGAGGCGGCCATTACTCACTGGCATTGTGACTTGTTGTCCGAGTAATTGTCTCTTGAGATGAGCATCTCCATTATCTTCACCAGTACGATGATGATGGTATTCCTCTCCCTCTTTACCATCTGATCCATAGAATGGCGCAAGCTTCTCTAACCATTTCATGATATCATGATGTAGACCATATTCTAGGTCGTTTACGTAACATGAGGCTGTTATGTGCATTGGATTAACCAATACTAGTCCGTCTTTGATTCCACTTTGTTCAACTATTCGCTGAACATCTCTAGTGATACACATTATCTCGTATCGCTCTTCAGTCTCGACCCACATTTCTTCAACGTAAGTTGCTGCTTGGCCAGTGATTAATTCACCCATTGGTAACACCAATCAAAGTATCTGGTTTTGTCCGTCCATTCCGTTTCCGCTAACCATTAGCGGGATTGCTACGAGAAGGCCACAGATGCCACTGCATACTGCAGAGAACCCAAGATTGAGACCTGTCCCGAGATCACCGGCTTGGCTGGCAGTCAAGTCAGGATAGACTAACTCTGTTGCAATATCTCCAATGAATAGTACAACAAGGCATGCCCAAGTGATGAATATACCCATCTTTTTCTTTTGAACCATGAATGACCCGCCTACAATTTGGCCAATAAATGCGAATATTGAAACCCCCGTAATTAGATACAAAATTGTAGGGCTATCCGCAACCTGTTTGACATATAGGTCACTATCAGAATCGGTGTAAAGAGACAGTCCAATAACACCAATAGCACTCAAGATTGTGAAAATCGAACCCCATATTATCACCAGAATCCCGACTACTTTTGGTGCAGCAGAAGGCTGCTGCATGATGATGATGTTTTGTGGCAAACCTGTGTTTGGGTCAATCATTATTGTACCCGGTTGCAAACCTGTTTGAGTAGTATTGTGATAATGAACATCGCCTGAAATCACACTATCTGATATTCCACCCGGCTTACTTTCGTCTGGTTGCATGAATTTTCCATAACACAGTAGTCATTGAACCTTGTGCAAACTATAACCATACTCAAGAGGGGGCGGCCAGTGGGGCAAACATGGCTGATGTCCTTCTTGTGTATAAGAAGAACTTCGAGGGGATTCACGATGAATCTTTACATGCCATTAAAGACGTCTTAAATGGCTTGTCTGATACTCTACGCGTAGATGTTAGAGCAAGAGAACAAGTTCGTAGAGCAGATTTCATCGGACGGGATTTGGTCATCGTACTAGGAGGCGACGGGACTCTCACATCGATATCTCACAACATAGACTCCAATACACCAGTAATGGGAGTTAATTCACACCCTAGAAGCGAAGATCCTAATGGTTCATACGGGTTCTACATGGATAGTGACATAGACACATTCGCTACCGACTTACAGACAGCCCTCAAAGGAGAGGCTATCATCAATCGCCTTCCTAGATTACAAGCAACAATAGAGACTACCAGCGGTAATCGTATTCGTAGCGACCCTGCAATGAATGACTTACTAATTGCTAACACACACCAATACGCACCATCGAAATATCACCTTAGAAGAGGTGGGATTGATATCGAGCAACACTCCAGTGGGCTCCTATTCTCTACATGGCTAGGACAAGGCGCTTGGTTCAATCAAATCGCAAGGAAGTCTAAACTAGGCAATGTTGAACAATCCGATTCACATTACCTTGTAATTGCTAGGGACCTTGATGCAGATGTAGATGATGAAACTTACTTGAGCTGGACTGACCAAACAACAGTGATTACAAGTGACATGCATAGAGGATATGTTGTGCCAGACGGTTGGGACGAATACCAATTCAATAGAGGCGCAACAATAACTGTAGACATATCAGGTCCTGTACTTCAGTTACTCACCTTCAGAAATACGATGAAAGAACGCTTCAATAGGGATTAATTCATTTGTATCCCCCAACCACAGCAGTTCAATGGCTGATGAAAGGTTCGAAGTTATTCGCCGAAGTATAATTGATGCCCCAGTCATCATGAAAGGTGAATATCCTTACTTTATTCACCCATTATCTGACGGAGTTCCGTCGCAGTCAGCAGAGTTATTGGCTGCTGCTAGAGATTTGATTTACGAAAAT
>JAACDL010000136.1 GCA_009936765.1 Methanobacteriota archaeon | reverse complement strand
GAAAAGAAAGACCCAAGAATCATTCCAACTTTCGAAGCACATGACCGTACTTCGAGGCTATTACACTATGCTGTAAACAAAACAGGGTATGTACAAATCTTAGGTCGTGACCATCTTGAATCAAGGCAATGGGGACATGGCGATTGGAATCTTGCTTATCTGTTAGATTCGTGATGTTCAAAAACTGGTTACTGGTGGAATGTCCATGGACGAAGACGAAGTTGTTGCTGAAACTACTGAAGGTTCCGAAGTTGAAGAACTCGATTTAGAGGAAGTTGAGCAAGTAGAACTAGTAGAAGAAGTTGACCCTCTTGCTGAAGCAATCGCTAGAGCAGAGGCCGCTGAGAAAGAAATATCTTACAGGGACGCAGAGATTCAAAATGTCCGCAAAAGATTCATGGCTGAAAAGTCTACTGCTATCCAATACGGTGGTATGGGTATGGCTAGGAAGATGCTCAATATCTTGAGTGACATAGACCGGGCACTATCTGTGAATGAGGACGATGGACTTTCACTAATTCGTTCTAAGATGTGGTCCGAACTTTCGGGTGACGGTGTATCAAAAATCCAGACTAAAGGTGAAAAGTTCGACCCAACAAAAATGGAAGCAATTACTGCAATCCCTCCTTCTGAGGATTTCCCTCCCAACTCTGTAATCGATGAAATTGAAGCCGGTTATCTCTACAAAGATAGAGTTCTGATACCAGCTAGAGTTGTAGTAGCATCCGATCAATAATCGTCAACGATTATGATTAAGGTTTACCACACCAACTTCTAATCTGTCATGGGTTGGATGAACTTCTACCATCAACACCGGTACAGAAATGTGTTCTGCTATATCTTCAGCAGCAGATAGTGGAAATTCAATACGATTGGTCGCCCCATTGTATCTTATCCATTCTTGGTGAAGTCCAAGAGTTTCAGTTAATTCTTCAACATCTTCTGATGCATCTTCTAGGGAGCAAGGTATTGCCCCGAATACAATCGTATCATCTTCTGAAAGAATCTCATATGGTCGTAAAGTAGCCTCTCCTCTTCTTCTGAAACGGTTTCTTAATTGTCCAGCATCTTTGTAAGATGCAGTACAGAATTTGACATGGAAATCCAAGTCTTTCGCAGCTTCTTTGAGTTCAATTGCCAATGCTGCTGAACCATCTGCTGCTGCGGTAATCCCTCCTGCTAAGTTGAACCCTCTTACATCCATATTCTTTTGATTCCCAACTGTAATTTCTAATTCGTTGAGGTTAAGGAATGAGACTGGAGAGTCATCTAATTGTTTTAGCAATAAGTGCAGTTTTTCACCTTTATCTGGCTCAGCAGGTAACTCTACTCCAACATAGACACCCGCTTCTGATGCAGCGGTTACAGATTCAAGATATCTGTCCAATGATAAATCTAGAAGGTGGAATCTCAATTCATCTAGCCCAGCCTCCCCAAGAGCTTTGGCTTGTTCCGGCTTTATTGGAATTGAAGTGTAACAATGGATGTGATGTTCTGGGCCAAATGCTTTTTTCAGTGCCACAACCGCTTCGACAGTTTTGTCGAAATCAAGCATAGGGTCTCCTCCTGTAATACCAGTTCCTGTGGCCCGCATTGCTTTTCCTTCTTCGATCACTTCATCAAAATTGGAGCACCTTCTTTCGTTAGCAAACATATCTGGAGTTTCCCTACGATTATCTGAAAGTGGGCAATAATCGCACCCCCAGTGGCACTTACCAGTTACAAATAATACCAGTTTACTTCCTTGTTGGCACTGGATACAACCTTCCGCTTCGCCAATTTCTGGCGGAGCAATCTCACTGGCCATCTTGAGGTGCACAACCAATCGGTCATGACCCTATGGTTTGAACTCACTGGTTGGTAACTATTGGCTGGCCTTATTCAACAACCATGCGTGGAATCTGAAATCATTAGTTAGTTCTGGGTGGAATGTGAGTGCCATGATGTTGTTCTCGAGAACTCCAACAATTTCATTCTCGAGCCAAGCGATAGGTGATTTACTACCTTGGGTAAATCGAGGGGCTCTAATGAAAACCCCTTGGAATTTGGATTGACCGTTGAGTTCCACATCTATTTCCGATTGAAAACTTTCTCTTTGCCTTCCAAATGCGTTGCGCTCAATTTTGGTATCAATCAATCCCTGCTGTGACAGAAGTATTGCTCCTGCACAGGTTCCTAGAACTGGGATTTTGTCATCTTCAATTAATTTCCAGAGGCCGGAATAAAGTTGTTCTGAGCGACTAGCAATCCTCATTGCAGTTGATTCACCACCTGGTAAAACCAGAGCATCAATGCCTTCAATATCGGAGGACTTCCTAAGTTCACGGATTTCAATTTCGACTTCCAGAGACTTTGCAGCCTGGAATAATGAATGCATGTGCTCATGCCGAGCACCTTGCAACATTGCCAAGCCAATAGTCAGCATGTTTGATGCCACGGGCAGGCACTTCTTCATGTCCACGGTTTGGAGTTCACTTATTGACTGAGAACTCATCGGGCTAACATGGGTTATGATGGCGGCTGCTTTCTCGTCCCGGGTCCGGTGCGAATGAATCAAGCATGTCTTGATGCTATGGCGACACCAACAATCACTGCCAGAGGCACTGAGTTCAGAGATGTAATGGCTAGGCTGAACAGTGGTCTAAGGTATGCATTCAATCTATCACCTTCATCATCAGAAAGGAAAAATCAGTCATGGACTGGCGATGATGGTTACAAAGTGATTGTAGTTTCAGGTTCTGGTACAGCAGCAATGGAGATGGTAATAGCAAATCGTTTCCGTCCTAACGACAGAGTATTGGTTCCCACAAATGGGAAGTTTGGGGAAAGAGTAGCCGAAATGGGTTCACGTTTTTGTAATGTTAAACATCTGAAATATGAATGGGGTAGATCATTTGACCTTGGCGAGATCGAAGAACAATTAGCTAGAGGTAATTGGGAAGCAGTTGCGATTTGCCATAATGAAACCTCAACAGGAATCACCCAGGATGCTTCGGAGATTGCCGAAATGTGTCAAAGGCATAATGTCGGGTTAGTAATCGATGGCATTACCAGTGTTGGTGGGATTCCTGTTCATCCTGAAGATTGGGGTGCTGAAGCTGTTGTTGTCGGTGCCCAGAAGTGTACGGCAGGTCCTAGTGGAATCGCTGCAATCGCCGTGAACGAGCACTTCATTAATCGCTGTAAAGCGATACGAAACCAAGATGATTCAAATCCAACATATTACCTTGACATTCTATCTGCAACCAAGAAAGGCGACGATGACCAAACACCTTGGACTCCCGCAATCAATCCTGCAATGGGTTGGGCTTCTGCTCTTGAATATCTCAAAGAGGAAGGATTGGAAGAACGTTGGAATCGTTGTTCAATGATGGCGAAAGGTGTTAGGAAATTATTCACCGATTTAGGATTTGAACTTCTAGCAGATGAGTTTGCAAGATCTGCTACAGTTACGGCAATCATGTATCCCGAAGGGATTGATGACTCTTGGCGAACACTTTTGAAAGAGAAATATGACACCCAGGTAATAGGTGCTCAGGACCATCTCAAAGGGAAAATGTTCAGGGTAGGGAGTATGGGTGAAACACCAATTTCTGAGATGATAGAAGGTTGTAAAAGAATGATATCCTGCTTCCGAGAATGTGGGATGGACCTTCCCGAAACCGATGTTGAATCGTATTTCAAGTGATTTAGATGAATATTGTATTAGGCCGTTTCCAACCTTTTCACAAGGGGCATGCTGTCTTGTTAGAGGCAGCATTAGAACTCGGGCCTACTGTAATTGCAATCGGTTCTAGCGAAGCCGAACCTAGCCCCAACAATCCATGGAATGCTTCTGAACGAGAAGAAATGATTCGCTCTTGGCTTGGCGATAGGGATGCGAAGGTTGTCTTGATACCAGACATCAACGATCCCCCTAACTGGGTTGAGCACGCAACCTCATACCACGGTGAAGGCACATTAGTGACAAGTGATGAAGCTACTAAGGCTCTATACGGAGAAGCT
>JAACDL010000135.1 GCA_009936765.1 Methanobacteriota archaeon | reverse complement strand
TCACTCACTTCAGCACGTGTAGGTCTTGGGTTTAGCGGCATAGACTCTAACATCTGAGTCGCAACAATGACAACCATTCCTCTCATCAAACCAGCATCGATAATGTTCTGTTGTGCCAATGGCACTTGCTCCAGAGGAATTTCAACACCTAAGTCCCCTCTTGCGACCATGACTGCATCTGCTGCCTCGAGAATTGAATGTAAGTTTGTTAATGCAGCAGGATGCTCAATTTTTGCAATAATTGGAGTATGTAACCCAGCGGCTTTTATTGCTTCACGAGCGGGTCTAATGTCTTCTGCACTCCTTACATAGGAGACGGCAATCCAATCAGCACCTGCTTCTAATGCGTGTGCCAATGCTCGTGTATCCTTTTCACCAATAGCGGGCAAGTCTACCATTGTGCCAGGTACATTAATCCCTTTCCTGCTAGTCAGTGGCCCACCATCTTCTACAAGACAGTCCACATATGAGGAGGGTTCTCCACTAGATTCGATTACAGAGAGTCGTATCAAACCGTCTGCTAATAGGATTGTATCTCCCGCTTTCAATTCTGCAGATAGTCCAGAGTATTCAACCGGAAATTCTGGGCCCTCGTTTTCCTTCAATCCACATAACAATCGAATAGTTTCTCCGTTTCTTACTATCCGAATCCCTTCGAATTCCCCCAGTCTAAGTTTTGGGCCAGGCAAGTCGGCAAGTATACATGTTGTTCTGTCACCAGTTTCTAGAGCTCTTATCCGTTCGTAAAGTTCAGTCTTCTTTTCAGGTTCACCATGTGAATAATTGAGTCGAAATACATCGGCTCCCGCATTGAATAGAGATGCTAGATTATCTGAATCCCAAGATGCTGGGCCTACAGTGGCAACGACACGGGTTCTTCTCATGGTTCACTTACGGGGCAAAGAGGACTAAAGGCCTCTCTATGTAATCTCCTTATTTCACCGGATTCCAGTTCCGTATGCTAAGAATTCAAGGGTGCCCATTTTATTCTGTTTTCCACCCTTGATTTTATTCATTACCATTGAAGTTTCAACGCGAACATTAACCACTTCATCCCAACCTTCCGCGATTGCTTGTTCTCTAAGTCGTTGCATAACTTCACTACGTCCAAATGCTAGCATTTTGTCGTACGAAACTATATTTCCTCCGAAAATAGATCGAATTGAACCCAAGAATAATTGCCACCAAGATGGTGCAACGGTAATGTTAGACATTACCAATCCTGTACTATTTATTTCGCGTTCAGGGAATGGCTTCGACAGAGTAACTAAGTTGTCTTTTCCAAGTTTTTGCATAGTGTAAGATTCTCTTGCTAGTAACTTTTTCTGGTCACTAGACTGGTGGATTCGTGCAAATAGCATCGAATATATGAATGCTAAAGCAGGTAATGCCACAAATAAAATTACTGTAATTGCAATTGCTAGAAGAAGAAGTAGTTCTCCTGTCTCTTCGGTGATCAAATAATCACCCTTCAACAACTGTGACGCCAGTTCCATAGGCGAACAATTCTGCTGCCCCTCCTGCGACACTGCTTGTTGCAAAGCGGACATTTACTACGGCGTTTGCACCTCTTTGAGACGCATCCATCATCATTCTTCCCAGAGCCTCAGTACGTGCTTCCATCAATAGTTCAGTATACGCTTTTAATTCTCCACCAACAATATTTTTCAGGCCGGCTAAGATATCTTTTCCAATGTGTTTTGCTCGTACGGTAGAACCGGTTACAATGCCTAGAGATTTGGTTATTGTAAATCCAGGTATCGTTTCGGTGTTTGATGTCATCATCCCTTCCATAGTTAATCTTCAGAGTTCTGAATTAAATTAACATTTAGGTGGAATCCACTTTCAGGGATTTGAGTTTTGGAGTGGTACATATTTGCCAAAACTACCGCCAGTGCTATGAAAAAGATTCCACACATTGATGAAGTGAAGACTGAAGTTTTTGCAATCCAAGAATAATCCCCACCACCAGGCACACTGTCCATGTAACTGGCTACAATGTCTGATG
>JAACDL010000134.1 GCA_009936765.1 Methanobacteriota archaeon | reverse complement strand
GATGTTGTCGATGTTAACGCACCGATTGAGATGGTAGAACTATCTAGAGAATTAAACAATAACGGATACGACCTTATTCTTGCAGGAGATGACAGGGACCCAGAAAACATTGAGAAATGTCGTAACAAAATCCGACAAATGACGGGCGAAGATAGAATCAATCAATCGTGATCTTCTTCTTTCAGTAGAGGAGTGTATATCCTATCTTCCGAAAGCCTACCTTTGGATACTAAATCTTCGATATAATTGTCCATTAACTCCTTCATGCGTCCACGCTTATCGGCTTCTGGCACCTCTCTCATAACCATTAGAAGTTGATTCCAATTGAAAACAAGGTTATGAGCACCAGAATGACTTTCCTCGAGTGGGAAAATTCGTTCTACACTCGTGGTGACCATACCATCTTTGCTTACAGTTTCTAGAATTATGTCTATGCGAGGATCTGAATCTTTCGGACCTTGTGATTCTGAAACCGAAGTGAAAGTTTTCCATTCTGTCAGCGGGTTTTCAAAACCTAGAGTTCGACCTCTATTGCCAACATCTGTAAGAATTGTCCTAACTTTACGTTGCTCGACTATCAAGCCAATTTTATCCAGCATGTTTTCTTCAATACTATCTAAAATTGTCATCTCCAAACGCAGAGATAGTGCCGCTCCCGCATCTATTACTCTTGAAAATCTCGAGATTGGGAAATCTTCTCTTGTCAGTAGAACAGTGTAGCCTTCCAATGGCACAGGAATATATCGAGACCTAGTATCGTCTTGACGCTGCATTCCTAAAGTATGTCTTCGAGCTCTAGATGGTAAAGATGAATGTAATGCCCTAGTAGTGGTATAACCATCGATATCTCCCTCTTGTCTTAATTTCTCCAACCATTCTACTCGCTCAAAGACGTCTTCTGGAGCTTCGCCTAAATCTTCAGGAAGCATCACTTTGATATCTTTCCTAGACCTAATTAGCTGTCTTTTGACAATATCACAATCAGCAATAATTATTCCTCTTTTTGGAATATATTCAGGTTTATCCTCACCAACTAGGACTCTAGTTGGTTCTCTTCTTGGAAGTACTAAGTTAGAAGACAAGCCCTTGACTCGGTTATTGTACCACCAGTTAGCAGAAACTGGCACAATATCTCCATGGCCATCAATCAACAACTGTATCGCTGTTTCCACATGTGGTACTTGCTTTTCAATAAGATTCAGTCCATCTGGTGAACTGTCAATGAATTTCTTGGCATGCGTGCTTACTCCGTCCCCAACTTCTGGGCACAAAAGGATCTCAAATCGGTCCTCTTCGGTCATCACATTTGCCTCGGCCAGCACTTACCGGCGTTCTACGGGCGCCCGCCACTCGTTAAGAAGGCGACCCTTGTGGGGTGTTCCATGGAGACCAATGTTGCACTTGACACTCTAGAAGGACTTCGCGACATAATCAACGCTAACCTTGAAGCTCTAATTGAGGAGCAATGTGTCATTCACGGAGAAGTTGCAGAAGTTTCAGGTCGCATACTATTGGCTGGCGGTAAAAGACTGCGACCGATTCTAGTTCACCTAGCATACGAGTTAGCCGGAGGGGAAAACCTGGATGAAATAATGCCATTATCGCTGGCTTCAGAGTTCATTCATACTGCAACACTAGTTCATGATGACATTAATGACGAGGCTTTGACTCGAAGAGGAGAGAAAACTATGCACGCATTAGTTGGACAACCTAAAGCTATAATCGGAGGCGACTGGCTATTCGTTCAGGGGTTCGGATTAGGAGGAAGATACAGAAAAGAAGTCGTAGATGTCATGGCTAGTTTTTGCTCACGCTTGGCTAGTGCAGAGTTCAGCCAATTAGATCATGTGCTAGATCTTTCCACATCCCCGGAAGATTACTTAGAGATTGTTAAAGGGAAGACTGCAGGTCCTTTTGCTGCTGGGTGCCAAGGCGCAGCACTTGTCGCAAATGCAAGTGAACCTGAATGTCAGGCTCTGTTTGATTTCGGATTAGAACTTGGAATAGCATTCCAATTAGTTGATGATTTACTAGACATTAGAGGAGATGAAAGGATGGGTAAACCAAGAGGAGCAGACATCTATGAAGGAAAGATGACATTGCCTCTAATACATGCTCTAACCCTCCTACATGGAGAACAAAGAGTTAGGCTTGCTGAGATAATCAGAGACTTCGATGATTCGCTATTTGATGAATTGATATCGCTGCTAGAGAATGCAGAAAGTCTGAGTTACTCTGAGATATTAATTAACAATCATTTAGAAAGAGCATTACAACATATTTCTGTTTTTGAGGAATGTGAAGCAAAGCAACTGCTTAAACATGTAGTTGAAATGGTTCAGAATCGCCACTCCTGAGGTGTTTGTTTGTCAAGTTACGACCGTGATGTTATCGTTATCGGCGGAGGTCCCGCCGGTAGTACAGTTGCTCGTTACGCAGCAGCTAACGGTGCTGATGTCTTGGTAATCGACGGTAGAGACCCAATTGGAACACCTCTTCAATGTGGAGAGTTAGTTCCAACCAATGACGAAATGAGACGCTTATGCCCCGACGTCCCCGATATGGATGACCTATTCCAAACGCCACCTTCTGCAATTTCTAGACACTCAGACAAGATGCATTTAGTCCCCCCATCTGGTAAGCCATTGAAATTCGATTTCGACGGATACGTATTGAATCGAGTTGCGCACGATGAGTTCTTAGTAGAAGTGGCTAAGAAGTCAGGAGCCTCTTACATGGTAGACTCAAGGGTTGAAAAGGTCGAAAATGACACTGTTTATCTGAAGAACGGAGAAACCCTTACTGCACGTATCATTGTAGATGCAGGTGGGCACAACGGACCGATTCGAAGAGACTATTGGAATGAAAAATCGGTTAAAATACCGGTCAAGTTCGTATTAATGGAAGGAGATTTTGGAGAAGCGGTTGAATTGCACTTTGGTTCCATGGCCCCTGGCGGTTATGCATGGATGTTCCCAAAACAAAGTGGCGCAAACATTGGATTAGGAATTCAACGCAGTTTCGCAAAAGGGAAAACTCTCAATCAATATACTGATGAATTCACCTCTAAGTATGACGGAGAGGTTACTTTCAACGGGGCTGGATCTCTTCCAATGTCTGGCACCATTAAGAAATTTGTAAGAGGCAATTACATGCTTGTAGGTGACTCTGCGGGAATGGTACTACCCTCTAATGGAGCAGGCATTACCATTGCTATGATCGGTGGCCGTATAGCTGGAAAGGTGATTTCACAGCATCTACAGGATGGCACTCCTCTCGAAAATTACGAGAAAATCTGGAAGGAACAAATGGGTAAAGTTATGCGCAATTCCAAGAGGTCTTTCAAAGTGGGAAGTCTCCTGTTCAGGTTACCAGATTGGCTCCTTAACTTGATGTTTAATCGACTAACTAAAGGAATTATTTGGAGAGCAGTAACTTGCCGAAGGATGTTCTGGGTGATTTAGTTAAGATATACTTAATTTAGGTATTTTTCTGATAAATCAGGCGGTTGGTTCAAGTGGCTTGCATGACAGGGAGTAACATGCACAGAGATGATGAGGAGGTTAGCCCGGTTATCGCAACTGTGTTACTTCTTGCTATTACTGTACTACTATCGAGTATGGTATTCGTCATGATGGCTTCAACATTAGATAATGTTGAGAAAGCCGACCCTAAAGCCTCGGTATCGGTTAGAACTCTTTCAAATGGATATCATGTAATCACCATTACTAGCATTGACCAATCATTGGACCCTGCCAAAGTTAAGTGGACTATAGTTAATCAAACAGGTCAGAGCGAAGTAATGAAGACTGGATTTGTTGACGATACTGATGTCTATGGAACCGTAGGTTCAAATGTCTCATTCCATGATAGAGATGCAGGATGGTCGATGACTAAGGGAGACTATTTCGTGATTAACTGTCAAACTATGAATTGTAATGAAGGATATCACTACTTCCAAGTTGTAGATACTGGTACCAATACATTACTGGCTAAAATAAACTTACCAGCGCTGGAAAGTTAACCGCCAATGAATGACATCTCGACCTTTTCTTTGTCGACAAGTCCTCTATTTTGAGAATAGGCATCATCTCGGATTGTCCAGATAGACCTTACGGCTTCAGCAATTTGTTCTTGACTAGCATTCATTCTTATCAAGGATTTCAAATCATTACCTTTAGATGCAAATAAACAGGTGTATAGCGAGCCATCTGCTGAAATTCTAGCACGGTTACAGTCACCGCAAAATGGCTTAGAGACGCTTTCGATGAAACCAATCTCTTGACTCCCTCTAAGATACCGGTTCGCAACTTCCCCAACATGGTTAGCACTGATTGGACTGAGGTTCTCCAGCATATTCCTCATCATATCACCAGTTATTACTTCGTCATCATTCCAGGAATTTGTTTCCCCTACATCCATGAATTCAATGTATCTAACAATTACATCACTGCCTACAAAGCGATCTGCAACCATCTTCACTGAGTGTTCATTATATCCAGCCCTGATTACCGTGTTTACTTTCACGTTAAGTCCAGCTTTTCTTGCGGTTTCTATTCCTCGTAGAACCGTCTCGGGAGTCTCATCAGTATCACCCATGGCCTGGAAAGTTTCGACATCTACTGCATCCAAAGAAACTGTAACTCGATTCAACCCCGAATCTGCCAAGTCTTGAGCAAACCTCTCTAGCAATATACCATTGGTAGTCATAGCGATATCGAGTTCTTTAGGTAACATCTTGATGAATGAACAAATATCTTTTCTCAGTAAAGGTTCTCCACCAGTCAATCGTACTTTCGACAGACCTAACGGCATTAATGACTCTACAACATTGCTTAATTCTTCATAACTCAAAATCTCTTTTTTTGCTAAAAAATCATGCCCATCAAAATGTTCTCTCGGCATGCAATATCTACATCTCATGTTACATCTATCGGTCAAAGAGATTCGCAAGTCTCGCAACGGCCTGTTGTGAGCATCTCTGACCATGCACAACGGTGGATAAAGACGCACTTCAACATGTGCCTTGGATGACTTCATGTTGGTGAGGCCCTTCGGAGCAATTACGGGGGCATTTAGGTTGGAACAAAATGGCCCCATTTCGGATAAATACAATCTAGAGATTGAGAAAAGTTCTCTATCTGGAGTTCTAAAATTACCTCCTTCAAAGAGCCACTCTATGCGATGGCTAACATTAGCCAGTATGGATTCAAATCCAACCGAAATAGAAATGTGGGAAATTGGCCAAGATGTTCAGGCCCTGATCGATTGCTTCATAAAACTTGGACTAGAATGGGATGGCAGCGTTTTCAAAGGAGGAGATTTAAGTCAGCCAGGACATACATTAGACTGTAAAAATAGTGGAACAGCGCTAAGATTTCTAATCGGACAATCTGCAAGTTGTGAATTCCCAATATCTCTAGACGGTGATATCAGCCTTCGTACAAGGAGTTCGTTAGAACTATTGAAATCTCTAGGTTTAGTAGAAATTGAAATTCAAGAACATCAATATCCGATACACATAAACGGCCCTTTGGAAAAGACAATTGTTGAAATTGATGTCTCAAAAACATCCCAATTCTATTCATCATTGTTGCTGATGGCTCCACGTACAAAGGGGTTTGAGATACTGACAAGAGGTTCTGCAGTCTCACGTAAACATTCAGAACTTACTTGGGATTTGTGTAAGATGACAGGTGCAAAAGAGCCTGGTGTGCCTTGGACTGTGGATTGTCCTGATGTTGAGATACCGCCTGATGCATCAATGATGGCATTTGCTAAATTGTCTGGATTGAGTGTATCTAATCCACCAGAGGTATCTGATTCGATTGGTCACTCTTTGGAAAACAGTATGCTAAGAGACTCAAACGACTTGATAACCCCAATGGCAGCATGGTTAGCAGTTGGAGATGGAGGGACTATTTCTGGTGCATCTCACGCAGCTCTAAAAGAATCTAACAGGATAACCAAGACAGTGGAAATGCTTTCCCAATTTGGGATAAAATCTACTGCTAGCGATGATGGAATTAGTATTGAGGGTGGACAAATACCGCAAAGACCAGATGGAATAGTCAGATCGTTTGGCGACCACCGTATTCAGATGACTGCGATAATATTGGCATCTATATGCGGAGGCACAATCGAGGGTGCAAATCTGCATCAAGTTGCATGGCCATCTTATCTTCAACAACTGAAAGATTGCGGACTTAAATTCGAATTTGTTCAGCCATGACGTCCGAAATGGTGGTCTAGAGCATTTAGTGGAATCCTCATAGCGGTAGGCCTGCCATGAACACATGCCCAAGGATTAGGAATCCTTCGCATATCATCTAAGAGTCGTCTCATCTGAGATAAATTAAGTCGCTCATTAGCTTTCACTGCCCCTCTACAAGCGTTAAGGAATGCCAAGTGATCCTTACGTTGTTCAACTGTTTCAAGTGGTGCTCCATCTTCGCTCATATCAAGTAAGATATCATGCAAGAATGGTTCCAATTGACTTGCAGATAGCAGAGCAGGCGCACTTGTTATAGAATATCCTCCCGCATTATTATTGATTACAAAGCCCATTTTTGAGAGGTCGTCCATACGAGCATCTAGTCTTGCGATTTGTCTTGCATCTAGATCTAGTGGAACTGAACTAATACGTTCTTGAGGTTGCCACAAACTCTCATCATTACGAAGTCGTTCGTAGCGGACTCTTTCATGCAGAGCGTGCTGGTCGATAAGTAACAATTCCTCTTCAGCCTGAACTAAGATGTAAGAATCTGCGAATTGGGCAAGTGGCTCCATAGCAGGTAAATCGTTTATGACAGGACCAAGCGGTTCTGCTTTTTCTGGGTCCTGTGCGTCACACCCTGCATGGCGATGCAATTCTCTTTCCCCAATAGATAATGCAGGAGCAATCGCTTCAACTCCAGTTATTGTAGTTTGAGAAGATTCTGCTACTGAGATAGGCCTAGTTTTCTCCTGTTTCTTGTGCTCTATCGGCTTCTCACCGGTTAGTGAGATTTGGGCAGTTTGTGCCCAGGCTGGCTTTTTGATAGTTCTTTTTTCTTCAGTCTGTGGTGCTAGGGAAGTTATTCCAGTGATTCCACCACTTGATTCTGGCTCTGTAGGGGTGGACTCCAGAGTGTAAGCGATTGCTCTCTCTAATCTCTCAAGAACTCTCCAAGAGTTTCTCAATCTAACTTCTCGCTTAGTAGGATGAACATTCACGTCGACTTCGTCAGCAGGCAAATCAAGAAGCAAGACTGCTACAGGATGTCTACCCTGCATCAATCTTGTT
>JAACDL010000133.1 GCA_009936765.1 Methanobacteriota archaeon | reverse complement strand
TCAGACCTCCAAACCTTGGGTCACCCTCAATATATTGAATCAAATTCTTGAATACAGCATTTGAGGTGTGAAATATTTTAACAGCGACTGAGCCAAATTCTCCAGTGCCGTGGAAGACGTGAGCTTCTTTTCCTCTAGCAATAGGGAAATCAAGAGTGTCGATTGCTCCTAATTTCATCAATTTGTACAAACTCATTAGAGTTAAACGGTCAAAGACAGCATCGAATACTCTTCGGTCTACCCATTCGAATGGGCCTTCACCTAATACTCCAGAAAGGCCTTCTTCAATTTCAGTGAACATGCGCTTGTACTTTTTTTCCGCCATCCACCCTGTACCGTGAGACTCGTCTAAACTTTGGATGAACTCTTTCGATTCAGAATCAAGGTGTGCTTGGTCTGCACTCACTTTACGGCGCTTACGATTGTGGCGTCTTTGTTTAGTATCCTTGGATAATTCATCATCCCATTCTGTGTGACGAACCATCCAAAGACCTCCAAATAGGCAAAGGCCCTAATCAGATTCAACCGAAGAGATCGTTGATCTCATCGTCATCATCTTCTTCTGTTTCCTCAACAGCCTCTTCTGGTGCTTCTTCTGGTGCCTCTTCAGTAACTTCTGAAGAAGAGAATAGACCATCTTCATCATCAAAGTCATCTGCTTGTGAGTTCATTCCAAAGATGTCAACTTCCGGAGGAAGTTCTCCCTTTCTTGAAAGGTAGAGTGCCTGAGTTTTGGTATATCGATGCTTTACATCAGCCTTAGAATCTTGGAAATCCCATGGCCAAACGATAATCAAATCTCCATCGCGGACCCACTGTCTGCGACGCATTTTACCAGGTATTCTTGCCATACGAGTTTCTCCGTCTGCACAAAGCACTGTTACTCTACGTCCACCAAGAATCTGTTCAGCGATTGCGAACATCTCGTTGACCTTTTTGTTAGGCATCTTGACACGGATCTTAGAGGATTGACCCTCTGCAGTCCCCATTAGACGAGCTAGTTCTTCCTCGTCTACTCTCTCTTCGCGCCTACGGCCCATAACATATCCAAAAGCCCTTCCTACTTGAAGGGTGAGACTAACCTCAAGCTAGATTTAGGCTCTCTGCTGCACGATAGCACATGTCGATTAGAGTGTCACCGGACAATCCTAGAATTATAGTGGCAACCAAACATATCCAAATTGCCATACGGATTGATGCTCCGTGAGGCAATGGCTTACGGCGTCCTTCTTCAGGAGTATCGAGGAACATTACAACCCCAATACGCAGGTAGTAGAATACTGATATTGCACTGTTTAGGAACATTGCAAGAGCAAGCCACCAAATCCAATGGATATCGGAGAAAGATACTGACCCGTTTGTTGAAAGTTCGCCAACGCTTGCAGAAACAATTCCCGCCACTACTAAGAACTTAGACATGAATCCTGCAAGAGGAGGTACTCCTGCAAGTGCAAGCATGAAGATGAACATAGCAGTACCGATTAGAGGGTCTCTTCGGGCAAGTCCGGATAGAGCGGATAATCTGCTTGCTCCGCCTTCCATCTCCAATAGGCCAAGAACTAGGAATGCACCTAACTTGAAGGCAACAAGAACGCATAAGTGGAACAGAACTGCTGCTACAATAGCTTCAGCATAGTCTGCAGGAGCATCGACTTCGCCCCACTTCCATGCACCAACTGCTGTTAGAGCAGCCATCATGTACCCTGCGTGAGCAACAGATGAGTAAGCAAGCATGCGCTTTGGATTGGTTGAGCCCAAAGCAGCAAGATTGCCCCAAGTCATGGTAACTACTGAGAGAGTTGCCAGCGTATACAACCAAACTGCACTTCCATCGGTTTGTGAATCTGGTAGAGCAACTACCAATAGAACTCTGATCAATCCAATCATACCCATTGCCTTGGATGCTGTAGCGAGAACTCCTGCGACTGGTGAGTTTGCTCCGGCATATGCATCTGGAGCTGCGAAGTGGAATGGCGCTGCACTAACCTTGAATCCAAATCCGACTAATACGAGTCCAAGAGCAATGGTTCCCAGAATGCTTCCGTCATCCCAATTCGCAGCTAATGTAGTCAATTGCAGACTACCGAATTCAAGATACAACAAGGAAAGGCCGTATAGACCGATTCCACTAGCAACTGAACCTACGATGAAATACTTGACACCTGCTTCTGCTCCAGACTTAGATTCCTTGTGGAATCCAACAAGAACATATGTTGCTAAACTTGCGAGTTCGAGTCCAATGAAGAGCACGAATAAATCCTGTGCTAGTGCTACAGTGGACATTCCCAGTGCAGTGGTTAGCATAAGAATGTAGAAATCTGCTTGACGACGATTGTCATACATCTCATCCAAGCTTTTCTTTCCGGAGAATGTGTGCGCAGGTATGCGGTCTAGGCTGGCCATCGAAGCAAGTAGTACCGCTGCTAAGAAGATAATCTCAAAGAACCTTGAGAAATTATCGATTTGAAGTAGTACGATGTCACCACTGGTCACTGTTGTTGATGCCATATCTCCATCAATCGTTTCGATAATCATCATTCCTAGTGCTGTGAACAGAGTTGCTGTTGCAAGAATACCTGGAATTGCAGGAGAACCTGTGATCTTGAAACGACGACCACCTAGGAACCAAGGAACTTGAACCTTAGTCAAAGGTATTCGGAACTTAGAGTTCCCAAGGTTTGGAACTATGAATACAAGAGCCAATCCAATTACAAGAACCATTTCTGGAGCAAATGCCTGCCAGAACTCAGTTGAGAATACTTCTACTGATTCGTTATCCATTTCAGATACCCCCTCTGTTGAATACACCCTCGAAGAGTGCAACTGTCCAATCATCCATCATTCCCAATGCGATGAATGGGAAGATACCGAATATTACAGTAAAGATTGCAAGAATAATCATTCCAATGTTTTCTGGAAGCGTGATATCAGGAGGTGTTTCTCCATTGAGCGACTCAGGAGGGTGCCCCTCGTCGCCACCTTCGAAGATAGTGCGCTGCATAGACCAAAGGTAGTACCCTGCTGTGATTGCGAGTACAAATCCTGGTAGCAAAATCCACCATCCATATTCAGGCCAATATGCAATAAGAACCATGAATTCTGCAACGAACCCTGCGAGTAATGGAAGACCAAGGCTTGCCATCCATGCAAACATCATGTACACTGCTAGGAATGGAGACCACTTGGCCATTCCACGCATAGAACCGATTTCCATCGAATGATAATGATGCTTGAATGCCCCACATACTGCGAAGAGCATTGGTGAGATTATTCCGTGTGCAAACATCATGAAGAGGGCTGCAGCATATCCTATTGGTTGCATGCTTGCAATTCCGAGAAGAATTACACCCATGTGAGATACTGAAGAATAAGCGACCATACGCTTGAGGTTAGTTTGTCCAAGACAAACTACTGCTCCCCAAACGAGAGATATTAGACCAATTGCCATGATGATGTCCTGGTAGAATACCAAAGCATCGGGGAGGATAGCGATTGGTATTCTGAGCATTCCATACGCTCCCATCTTCAGCATAACACCAGCCAGTAGCATAGAGCCACCAGTAGGAGCCTGAACGTGAGCATCAGGCAGCCAAGTGTGGAAAGGAACTGCTGGCAACTTTACCAAGAATCCAAGCATAAGCATAGCAAACAGAATGTTCTGCATGTCTTTGCCTAGGAATACACTGTCTCCCATGTTCTTTGCATTAGCATTGGAGAATAGTACAGTCATATCGCATGTACGCCCTGTTACCGTTCCATATCCAGACCCTGTAGATTCAGGCTGTAGGAAGTAAAGTGTAATCAGACCCAAGAGCATGATTACCGAGGCACAGAATGTGTAGATGAAGAACTTCTGAGCTGCGTATCTGCGGTCTTTTCCACCCCACTTTAGAATTAGGAAGAACATTGGAATAAGTGTCAATTCCCAGAATACGTAGAACAAGAATAAGTCAAGCGCTACGAATACTCCAATCAGTGCACCACCCATCATCAATAGCAGAGGATGGTATGTTGCTCCATCTTTTTCTTCCCATGTCATGATGATTGTGACTGGTACTAAGAAAGTAGTTAGCCAAACCATTGGGAATGAAAGACCATCCATTCCTACATGCCAAGATGCACCGATAGATTCGATCCAAAGGTATTCTTTCTCTAAGGCATATTCATTGTACATTAAATCCCAATCGACAAGGATTAGCCAATCGAAGAAGAGTGCTGTAGATATTGCCCGAGGTACAAGATATGCACACAGAGTGAACAAGCGAATTGGTACCGCTATGATTTCCTTCCTGTCGCGAGATTCCTGACTAGCAAATGCAAGTAGAATACAACTGACTACTATCGGGAATCCAACTAGTGGAATGCTTATCCAATCGGTTGTTCCTGAATCATCTAAAGTAGGGAAGAAGGCCATAAGGCCTGCTACAACAACCAATAGTCCGCCTACTAACATGAACTCTTTGTTCTTAATATCTAGACTTTGATTACTACCCAATCAAGCCACCCCCCATAATAACATGAAAATAACCAAAGTTCCCAAAGCAGCCATCATGATGTAATCTCTAGCACTTCCAGTTGTTAGAGAACGAACTCTTCTAGATGCTTCTTGACTTGTAGATTCAATGGTTTTGATTATTCCGTCAATAAATCTGGAATCGAACACTGCGGACAGATTTGCAAATCCAACTACAATCTTCATCATTGCTGCATCATAGATATCATCGAAGTGTAATCTCTTATGCAACGAATCTGCTAGGCTTGAGTTAGCCCATTCAGTGTTATCAAACTTAGAGTTACTATTTACCTTGGAAGAGAGATTAATCGCCCATTGCATCCAAGGCTTTGCTTTCTGTCCTTCATCTAGACTACCGCCGTAAAGAGCCATAGCGAAAGAAGGACCTAACACTAACGATAACCCGATAGCGATGTAAGTTAGTATCAGTAAGAATGGATCATGGTTTAGGAAAACATGTTCTAATTCAGACCCTACTCCTTCAAAGAAATTGGAATAATGCCCTGTCTCAAAGTTGCCTAACCAGTTTCCAGCATGCATTCCTGCAAGCACAAATGCTCCCAGAGTCATGAATGTAAGAATCACTAGAGGTATTGGAATCCAGGCTGTCTGCTCGTGAACCTTCTCAGCAACTTCTGTCTTTGGCTTACCAGCGAAAGTCATGAACCACATTCTAGACATATAGAATCCAGTCATTCCAGCACCGATAAGTACGAACATTGCAGGTAGTAAGAAAATTGGTTCTTTCAATGCCACTTGCCAAGCACTAGAGATTATTCCTTCCTTAGACCAGAACCCACCGATAAATGGTATTCCAATAATCGACATACTTCCGAAGAACATTGCAGTTGCTGTGATAGGCATTCTACTAGCCAATCCGCCCATGTTTGCCATGGACTGAGCATCAAAGTCGTCATCGTGGTGGTCATCGTGATGGTCATCATCATGACCATGGTGCGCGACTTCGTGATGAGCATGATGCATCTCATGAATTACAGAACCGGATGCCATGAAGAGCATTCCTTTTGCCATTGCGTGGTTGAATAAGTGGAATAGAGATGCACCCATTGCGAATGCAGCCAACTCATCGTATCCATTGTTCGCAAACCAAAGAGCAGAACCTAATCCTGTGAAGATATATGCTAACTGGCTCATTGTAGAGTAAGCTAGAACTTTCTTCAAGTCCATCTGTACGAATGCAATTAGTGCCGCCATTACAGCAGTGATTCCACCAATACATGCGATAATAATCGCTAGAGTTGATAGTGAACCTACTTCAGCGAAACTGAAGAATGGGAACATTCTTGCTACAAGGTATAATCCTGCATTGACCATTGTTGCTGCGTGAATAAGTGCAGATACTGGAGTTGGCCCTTCCATAGCATCGGGTAACCAAACGTGAAGTGGGAACTGTGCGGATTTACCAACTGCTCCAATGAACATCATACCGAGAGCGATTTGTAGATCCCCTTGATTGACTGCAGCGATGTTTGCTTCGTTGAATACGTAAGCGTAGTCAAGGTGTCCATCGAATAAGTTCCAAAGCATTACTAGACCAATAACAAGGAAAACGTCTCCTACACGGGTAGTTAGGAAAGCCTTCTTTGCTGCGTAAGCAGCGCTTGGTCTCTCGTAATAGAAGCCGATTAGGAGATATGAACAAAGTCCCATCAATTCCCAGAATATGAATAACCAGAGGAATGAGTCTGCTAGAACCATACCTAACATACCGCTACAGAATAGCACGAATTCAGCATAGAAACGATGGTTTCTGTTATCGTTGATTGGATCTGTATTCATGTACCCAATAGAGAATATATTAATCAAGAAACAGAGGAATGCTGCTACAAACAATAGCATTACTGTAAGGTGGTCAATGTATACTCCAACACCGAAAACCTTGGTAGTTATTGCGCCTGTATCTGCATTCCACCAAGATGATTCAAACCAGGTATACACATTGCTTGTTCCAACATGGTGCATGTGTTCTTTGATTACCACAAGAGCGAGAGCTAAACTCGCACCCATTACGGTCAGGGCGATAATTCCCCCTTCCTTGACATTCTTGACCCAGGTTGGTGTCCCGTTGAACACTTTACCTAGGAACAGAATGACTGGGAAAGCCAGCATTGGCAATAGGGGAATTAGTACTGCATAGTCGATGATTCCGGATTCACTCATGATATCACCTCAGTTCTTTAGCAGATTTACCTCATCGAGAGAAATCGTCTCGTGCTGCCCATACATTGAGAGGAATATTGCTAGACCAATAGCCACCTCAGCTGCAGCGATTGCAATTGCGAAGACTGCGTAAACCCAACCGGTTACGTCTCCCCAATGACTTGCTGCTGCTACGAATTGTAAATTTACTGCGTTCAGCATTAATTCAATACACATCAGAACTACGATTGCATTCTTTCTACTGAATGCACCCCATAGTCCAATGATGAACAGTATGGCTGCTAGACCAGATACCCATGCTGGATCGATCATTCTTTTTCACCACCGGTGAGTTCCCATTCGAGATTCACTAAACGCTCATCACGAACAAGGTAAGCCGCTCCGACCATAGCCATTGCCATCAAGAAACCTAGAGCGAGTAATGGTAATGCCCAATCTCCAAACAGTGCAGAAGAAAGGTCGCTAGTAGTTAGTACCTCATCTGAAGAATCTTCCCAGACAACATCCGCAGATACTGCTGTTACCAGAACTGCACCTAGGAACACAAGTCCAACTCTTGCTAGAATAGAAAGTAGTCTCATTCGAAATCCTCCTCCAAGATTTGCCTTCTAGTCAGCATAATACCGAATAGAACGACTAACATTACACTAGCCAGGTATACCAGAATCTGAACAACTGCTAGGAACTCAGCGCCCATAAGGATGAAAATTCCAGCAACTCCCATGAAACAGAAAATGAGGCACATCATTGAATGTGCAACTCTCTGCATGTAGATGAGTCCAAGTGCACCGACAATTACAACAGTGCTCATTAGAAAGAACATGGCGGTTTCTAGATACATTGCTAGATCCATGTTCATGCCTCCCCAGCAGCAGCAGCCTTAGCTGCCTTCTTGGCTCTCTTGTCACGCTCTTTGCTTGCTCTCTTTGCAAGTTCAGAGTCGACTGCTTCTTGGTGGTCGCCAACCAATACTCTTGTTCGGCTAGCATCCATCCAAAGTTCTTGACGGGTGAAACCAGACATTCCATCATACTCATTTGTCATGAAGAATGATGTGAAGTTACATGCTTCCATACATAGGCCGCAGAACATACAACGGCCTAAGTCGATTCTTCCAGAGACAATTTGGTCATCTGCTGGATAAAGGGTCTCAAGTGCAACAATGTCTTCTTCGCCATTGTCATTCCAACGCATTCTTGCGCTGTCACCGGTTAGATCGAGAACTTCTCCAAACCTCCACTCATGTGGAGCGTCTTCGTGTGCAGTAGCGAGGTTGAAAGTTTCTAACTGCTCGGTCACTTCTGGCTTTTCAATCGCTGCAAACTTACCAACTTCAAGTTCTGCACCGAATCCTTCCCATTCACCTTCAGCACTATCTAGTACGTCAACACGTAATTCTGTGGTCATGTGTAAACATGCGTTAGGACATACGTTGACGCACATCTTACATGCAGTACATGTTTCCCAAATTACTCCGATTCTACCGTTATAATTTCCAGGAACGAATAACCATGGTTCGATTTCTTCAATCCTTTCGTAAGGGTAATTCACTGTTTGAGGCTTCCAAATTGTAGGTGTCAAGTCAGTACTTGAACGGTCAGGAGCATACTGATTAGCAGAAATGTCATTCAGATGCTTAGTTTTCTCCGAACGGGCAATATCGCCATCAGAGATAAACTCAGGATGAGTTGTGTTGTGATAACCACTAGAGAATCTACGACCAATGAAATCGTATGTTCTCAAAACAGTCAATCCAGTTATCTTAAACGGGTACCAAAATAGGTTTCTGAAATTCGGTTTACCATGTGGATGTGATGCCATTTTCTCACCTCACTCCTTTCCTGCAGTGTGCGTTCCCGCAGGTGTCATCGTGCGAATGTGATACATTCGTTCTTCATTCTCATCGATGTTCTCATCTTTCATTAGAACAATGAAGACTCCTAACCAGAACAGTGTGGTTAGGATAGGTAGTCCCCAAGGTACAGTGAAGTCTAGAATAGTTAGATCCCAAGACCATCCGCCAGCGACGGTGTCTGAAAGAGTTGCTGAATCAAAGAAGAACAAGCGGTAAACAAGCGATAATGCGACTTGTAGGACCGCTAGCGGTAGTAACATCCTCCAACCAAATTCTAGAATCTGGTCGGTTCTAATACGAGGCAATGCTGTTCTAGCCCAAACGAATACAACGGTGAAGATGAACCAAGCTTTGAGTAGAGTCCAAATTATTCCAGGTATTGCAAGCCATGCATCGCCTAGGTAAGGGATAGAACCAATTGTTCCTGCGAATGGAGCATGCCATCCTCCCAAGAAGAAGTGGGCGAATAGGATACTAGCGGCGTAAACACGCATGTATTCAGCAGCGAATAGAAGACCGAATCTCATACCACCGTATTCTGTCCACCATCCTTCTACAAGTTCGGCTTCAGCTTCCGGCATGTCGAAAGGAATTCTTTCGACTTCTGCAATCATGCTAACTAGGAAAAGAACTCCTCCGAGTGGCATCAAGAAGAATAGCCATGTACCAGATGAATGCTGGAAATGTACGATTTCTAGGAAGTTGAATGAGCCTGCCATAATACATACTCCAAGAATAGAGAGTAGTAGAGGAATCTCATATGCAGTCAGTTGTGCTGCACTTCTAATTCCTCCAAGTAGAGTGTACTTGTTGTTAGAAGACCATCCTGCGAAGAAGACTCCAAGAGGTGCTATTCCAAATATTGCGAATGCAAACAGAACAGATAGTTCTGGGTTAGCCCCGTAAATACCACTGGAAAGTGGAATCATTCCAAGAATCATAATTGTTGATGTAATAACTAGGAATGGTGCGAGTTCAAAAATTACTTTGTCGGCACGTGAAGGGACCATGTGTTCTTTTGTTAGGAACTTCATTCCGTCTGCAATATTCTGGAAGAAACCTGGGAAGATAGTTACCCCGTACCACGAACGGTTGCCCACACGGTTGACCATTTCATGGGAGTGGCCGGCGTTACCTGCAACTTTGTTTAGCCAGCCATTGATAGCGCCAATTGGCTTTCCTAAACCGTATGGAACCATGTTCCACCATTCACCTGCAGTGACTCCATTTTCACCAACCCATAGCGAACGAAGCGCAGTTGTAGCACCGCGACGATCGTTTACACGAGCGTAGAATTTTCTTTCAATCCACAAAATCATGAACATGGAAAGCATAATTCCTGCGAAAGTTGTCAAACAAACAAGGAGGGTGTAAACAAAGAAGGCCACATCGTTAGATGATGATTCAAGGAATGTATCCTCAAATAGCCAACTTGCTCCCTCTCGGGTTCGATAGTATACGAAGTCGTGAAGTCCTAACCAATCATCCATCATAATCACCTCAGCGGTCTGTCTCCCCGATACATGGGTCGAAACTTCCCATGATTGCAGGTATATCTGCGACCTTGTAACCAATCATTGTCTTAGCGACATATGGAATTGTCAAGAACATAGGCGAGCGAATAGAAAGCCTGTATGGGTTCTTTCCACGTCCGTCTCCTCCACCTTTGATGTAGAAGTTTGAAACTCCACGAGTACACTCGTAGGTACTGAAACCTGTTGCACCTTCAGGGGCGCGGGTTGGAGCCTTTGTGTAAATCATCTCATCGCCAGGTTGGTAGTGAGTGTTAGCTCCTCCTGGAATCTTTTCAATTGCATCGAGTAGCATTCGGCATGATTGCCTCATCTCTTCCATGCGAACTCGGTAGCGGTCATAACAATCTGCGCCCTTTACACTGGTTGGTTTTTCTACAGCCGGTTCCCAGTCTACTTGGTCGTAAACAGAGTATGGGTTTGTCCACCTTGCATCAGTGTTAACTCCTGCAGCACGGATGTTAGGACCTGTAACTCCCGCATCTAATTGATCTTCAGCGGTAGCATATCCTACACCTTGTAGCCTGACCAACCAAATCGTTGATTCGTCGAGAAGCATTTCGTATTCGTTGATTCTGTTTTCGAATAACTTGACTTTTGCCTTCATCCTGTTAGCCCATCCGATTGGAATGTCTCTCTTGACACCGCCAACTCTAGGGTAATTGTAGTGCATTCGAGAACCGCCGAGTTCCTGAAGTAAATCTAGGAACATTTCACGGTCACGCAAACACCAGGTCATCAAAGTTAGATTTCCGATATCTGGTCCGAATGCTCCAAGCCACATCAAGTGGCTAGCGAGTCTTTGAACTTCTGCAGCCATCAGGCGGATGTATTCTGCCCTCTCAGGAACTTCTGCTTCGAGAAGATCCTCTGCCGCCATAATGTATGAATGAGCCCATGTCATTGCACTTACGTAGCAAAGACGGTCACAGTAAGGAGTAATCTGAGTGAAATCTCTTGATTCGCAAATCTTCTCGACTCCACGATGAATGTAACCAAGTTCTGCTTCGGTATCGGTGACTGTTTCTCCATCGACCTTTACACGTAGTGTCCAAAGACCGTGAGTCATTGGGTGCTGGGGCCCCATTGTAATCCACATTTCTGCCATGATAACACCTCACTTGACCCGGCCCTCATCAACCGGTTTACGACCGAAGCCTTGTGGGTCGTCATACATTTCATTGAAATCGTGATAGCGAATTTTGTGTTGCCTTTGCAAAGGATGGAAACCAACTGGTGAATCGTGAGGATTCAAGACGCGGTGCATGTTAATGTGGCCTTCAAAGTCGATACCGACCAAATCCCAGGTTTCCTTTTCATTCCAATCCGCTCCTTCCCAAATATCTTGGATTGAAGGAACTGAAGGTGTGTTTCCTTCTGGAAGATTAATGAATACTTCAAACTCCATAGGAATATCGTCGCCCTTCAAATCCTCTCCTTTGTGAACGATCATCTTGTGTGCACCGACATTACGAATTGGCCATCTGTGCAGATGATATGCAACTTCCCAGCCTCTGTCTCCGCCTGAAGGGTAATGTGTTCCTGTGACCATAGCGCAATTGTTTACACCAATTTCTTTCTTCATGTGCTTAGCAACTGCACGCCATTGTTCAGGAGAACATGTAATTCTAACGTATTCGAATTTCTTACCTGCTTTGTGGGCTATTGCTTCTGCAGTAACTCCTGCATCGCCAAAGCGGGCTGCAATATTATCGACAACTGCCTTTGCTGCTTCCGCGTTTTGCTCGATAGTGATTGTAGTACCCATTTCACTCATCTCCTACGATGATTGGCTTGTCGCCATCACGGCCAGTAGAAGGCGCTCCACCGATTCGGATAATCTTCTCTCGGAGCTTTCCAAATCCATCGATTAGCGCCTCTGGTCGAGGCGGGCACCCTGGAATGTAAATGTCGACTGGAATCACTGTATCGACTCCTTCTAAGATGTTGTAAGATTGGTAGTAAGGTCCGCCTGAAATTGCACATTCGCCCATTGCGATGCAGTATTTTGGCTCAGGCATTTGTTCCCATAGGCGGACGATTGGATCAGCGAATTTCTTAGAAATTGGACCGTTTACAAGCAATACGTCAGACTGACGTGGGCTGGAACGGAATAGTACACCGAATCTGTCTCCGTCAAATCGAGGGGTTGCAGATGCAGCCATTTCGATTGCACAGCATTTGATTCCAAGATGGAGGGTGAACAAAGATTTACGCCCCGCCCAATTAAAGAAACGGCCAGCTAATACGCTGAGAAGTTGTTTGATTTTAGTTGCCTTGAGTGCTTCGTCTGTTACGTCTCCGACGACCTCGACTAAAGCACGACTGTTGAATGTTGTATAATTATCTCCAGTATCACTCATTTTTCCACCTCAGATGTAAATGCGACCACGCTTACGGAATACATGCCATACTCCCAAAACCATAGTGGCAAAGAATATTGTTAGAATTAGCATTTCGGAACCGACAGCATCGATGGGGTCGGAATTTGTTGAGCCATTTGTTGCATCCATCGCAAGCAATCCGCCTAATGCCATGAACATGAAAGCGACATCGAATACGAGGAAGATGATTGCATACCAGTAGTA
>JAACDL010000132.1 GCA_009936765.1 Methanobacteriota archaeon | reverse complement strand
GTTCAGGTGGATTTGGTATTGAAGAAGTGCAACGACTAAAGAAATTCATCAACAATAAATCAAAAGTTTTGATTGTTGGAACCCACATTGGATCGTTAGCAATACCACTTTCAAAACATTGTAAGGAAGTAACAGCTATCGAAGCGAATCCGAACACCTTCGAATTACTAGAAATAAATCTCCAACTTAACAATGCTAAAAACATAACACCTCACAATATTTTTGCTAGTGATTCTCAGGAAAAAGTAGAATTTCTACTCAATACTGTAAACTCAGGTGGAAGCAAGAGGAAACCAAAAAAGAGCAGTTTCCTATATGATTTTGACAACCCTGAAATTATTGAATTAGAATCTCACAGACTTGACGATTATTTGCCTGAACATGAATATGATCTAATTCTACTGGACATAGAGGGATCTGAGTACTTGGCAATGAAAGGTATGAAAGACATCCTATCGAATTGTAAAACATTAGTTGTTGAATTCCTGCCACACCATCTAAAAAATGTTGCAGATATCGATGTTGAAACTTTCCTCTCGGTTTTACCAGGTCATTTTACCAAATTCAAATTACCGGATAATAAACAAGAACACAACATTTCAGAAGTCAATACAGTACTACAGAAAATGTATGACTCAAACATTGGCGAGGATGGAATTATATTTACTTCTGATTAGAAATTGATTCTACAATAACGCTCAATATTATACCAACCACTCCTCTAAAATAACGCATGGCTAGAAATTGGTATTCGAAGGGCTAGCAGTTGTTCTTTTCAGTGCCTACCATCTTATACTGGGTTTGAGAAGGCGTAAATATGCCAGAACCACTTCCGGATTTTGGCAATATTCACTTCACCGGTAAACTGAGACCTTCTCAAGATGCTGCTTGCAAAGTCATAATTCCACAACTTGATACTGGTGCAACTAGGCTACACATAGTTGCACCTCCAGGTTCTGGAAAGACAATCCTTGGCCTCTATGTCTGGGCAGATTTAGTCAAAAAACCCGCATTAGTATTGTCTCCAAACTCTGCAATTCAAGCACAATGGGCTGCAAGAACATCTCTTTTCGACCTAGATGGAAAGGATGACTTCATCAGTACAGACCCAAAGAATCCGGGATTGCTTACATCCCTCACATATCAGTCGATTACAGCCCCCGGAAAGGGTGGGGAAGACATTGAGGTCCAAGCCCTAACTCTGTGGGCTGAGAAATTAATTAGCGAGGGAGAAGCTCATGATTACGAATCATGTACGGCATGGCAAAATGATCTCAAGGAGAGAAATCGTGAGTATTATGATGCAAGATTAGGCACGTACAGAAAGAAAGTTCGTGACATGGTTGCAAAAGAAGGAAATGCTCTTTCAATTTTAGGTGAGAGTGCTAAGAAAAACCTTGAACGCTTGAAGGACATTGGAGTTGGCCTAATTATTCTGGATGAATGCCACCACCTAATGCACCATTGGGGCAGAATTCTAACTGAGGTCAAGGAACTATTTGGAGATCCAGTCGTTCTAGGATTAACAGCCACACCACCTGTACCAGAGGACTTTGACGAAGATGATGCTAATCGATATGAGGAGTTTTTTGGGCCAGTAGATTACGAAGTGCCAGTTCCTGCTTTGGTTAGAGAAGCTAACCTCGCACCCTACCAAGATTTATGCTACTTCGTTAGACCAGATTCTAAGGAATTACAATACATTGCAGGAGTGGATTCTGAATTTGAGGATTTACTAATCGAGTTACGTCAAAAGGACCTTTCGAAGGGTCCGGGGCGCGTCCTAGATTTGGACAGTTGGTTGTTCCAGTCGCTTTGTGAGAGGAAATCTCCCGGTGGAAAGCCAATGGATTGGAAAGAATTCCACAGGAAGTACCCTGCATTTGCAGATGGTGCTAGAAGATATTTGCAATCCAATATGACACAATTACCACAAGATGTGCCTGAAATTGTAATGGATGGAGATGATGAATCATGGACTAGAATGAGTATGCTGAGAACAGTTCTTAGCAGATATGTCAGACATGGTTTGAGGAGATCGAAAGATTCTGCGGACCATCGATTGTCAGAATCTGTAGTATCAAGATTAAGACTTCTAGGAATCCAAATTACAGAAACAGGCTCTAGGCCTTGCGCTTCTCCTGTTGGCAGAGTGATGGCATATTCTTCATCGAAAATTTCTGCTCTAAACAGAATATTTTCAACTGAAATTAACGCATTAGGGGATTCAATTAGAGCAGTTATTGTAACTGATTTTGAAAAGACATCTGCTACATCGTTAGTTGATGGGATTCTGGATGACGAGGCGGGGGGAGCGATTGCCGTTTTCCGTTCAATGGTATCCCATCCGGAGGGGGATTCGCTTGACCCAATACTGATGACGGGTAGCACTGTACTAGTGGATGATGACCTGTTTGAGAGATTTATGTCGCGGGCTAGACT
>JAACDL010000131.1 GCA_009936765.1 Methanobacteriota archaeon | reverse complement strand
GGAAGTCGTGACATTCCAAACATGGACGAAGGATGGGGGCGTATTGACTTGAAAGGAACTCTAGCACCAAATAATGGTAGAGGAATTTGGGTTGACGACCGTTCAGTACTGTCTTCTACTGGGAACTCAAAAAGTTACAGTTTCGATATTACCACCCCGAATCAGCCATTCAAAACAGTGCTTGCATGGTCTGACGAAAGAGGTTCTAGGTTTTCAAATACTCAACTAGTCAACAATCTCAATTTACTAATTACGACCCCTAGCGGAGTAGAATATGTTGGGAACGAGTTTTCTCAAGGCCGTTCTATTCAAGGAGGGACTTATGACACTCTGAATAATGTGGAAGTCGTATTGATCGACTCGGCTGAGATGGGGGTATGGACCGTTAAGGTGACAGATGCCGGGCATTCTGGTTCCAAAGCACAACCGTTTGCTATTGCAGTGTCCGGTGTGGGGGTAAACGACCTTCGTCCTGACCCTTCACCAGTTCTAGCATCATTCAATACAGACATAGCCATACCTCAAGTTGGAGATGATGTTTTAGTGGAAATGTCAGTTTCTAATTTAGGAAATGTCGAAGCACAAAATGTAGAAGTAATTTTCCAAGAAGAAGGGATTTCTTTAGACACTGAATTATTCGACCTTGGACCGGGAGGTTCCAAGACCTTGTTTTGGAATTGGCAGCCTCAAACTGCAGGAGGAAGAACACTTTCTTTCCTAATTGATACAGATGATTCAATAGATGAAATCAATGAAGATAACAATCGAATGGATGTTGTTGTAAATGTTACAACTCCAGGAGTTAGAATAGAATCATCATCTCCTACGTACACTCTTGAAGATATTAATGCGACCACATCTTCATGGCAAATCACTCTAACCAATACAGCATTACTCACAACAAATGCATCAATATCTCCTACCGATGTGGTTAGCCCCATTGGGTCAACAATGCCTTGGTATGTAGGTTTGGACGAAATTGATTTCGAATTAGATGGCCAAGAAGGAGCCCTAATCAATGTTACATTAGTTCATCCTAAAGGGCCAGACCCCGGCCTTTATCTGATTAATTTACTCGGATTAGACGAAGATAATGATGTCAACAGCCCGTATACTCTAATGCTAGATGTGCCTTCATTATCAGAAACAAGAATCGAGTTTGATTATTCAGTAATACCGGTACATCCTTCCAACTCAACATCAGTAGACATACGTCTATTTAACCTCGGGAATGAGGATATCGGATACGATCTTTTCCTCGAATCTCCTCCTGGGTGGCACGCTGGGTTTGATGATTTGTCTTCACAAGGAGGTGCCAATTCAGCATCGACTGGTTTGATGTTAGAGGATGGACAAATGAGTATTGGAATAACATTTGTTCCTCCACAGGTAATGACATTAGCTGGTGCAGAATTAACTGTAATATTGCAAGTCGTATCGCAGACTGAAGAAGCGCGAATTGTAGATTACGAGTTGCCTTTGGTAATACTAGAAACACCTCTAGTAACAGTCGATCTCGAGTCATCATTTTCATCAATTATACCAGGTAACACACTTTCCCTTCAATATACAATTGAAAACCGAGGAAATGTCGACCTAATACTGACTCCAAAGTTACAATTGCCATCTGGTTGGACTCAAAACACGGCTTTTGACGATATTGATTTAGATTGGACAGAATCAAGAAATATCATCGTTTCAATAACAGCAGAACAAGAGGCTAGGAGCGGGGACATCTCTTTGATAATGGAATCAGGCGATGACTCATGGAGTAACACGCAAAACATCGATGTCACAATTTTGGCAGAACCTGTAATGACATTTGCCTCTGTGGAAATTGAAGGAGAGTCATGGACTAATATTTTCGGGCCAGGCCAGCATCCTACTGGAGTCGCAATCAATTACACATGGGTTATTGAAAACCTGCAAGATACAGAATGGGCTCCATCAGTAACTTTGCAGTTGGAAAACAATATGTTGGGAGAATGCACATCACCAGGGACCGTTTCAAAAGGCGATGTTAAAGCAATGACTTGTACCATTCTGATTTCGGCAATGGCCGACCCTGGAACCGAGCCCGAATTTACTGTTTTACTCAGCGGAGACCAAATTTCTGTGAACAAAACTGTAACTATGCTGGTCGCATTAACTAAGGAATTGAGTTGGAAGATTGACAGCTCAGAAACCCTCCAAACAGGAACTCCATCTACATTCCAAATCACAATTACCAACACTGGTAATTCATTGGTTTCAGGAACCATTGAGACACAAAGTTCATCCGAAGTGAGCGTGGAATTCGATGGAGCAGACACAGTTAATCTAGAAGCGGGTCAATCACAGAAAGTTAGATTGAAGGTCACATCTAATGCGCCTGGTGCCGGAATAGTAGAACTTTCAATATCAGGCGCTGATGATGTTACAGGTTCCAGTTTCGAATTACAGATTTCAAGCGAAGGGGATGAAATTTCAGATGGTAGTTCTTCAATTGGAAATACAATACTATGGTCATTCTTAATATTAATTCCACTTCTTGGAATAATCCCAGTTATCACAATTCTACGTGGTAGGAGAAAGAACAGTACTACTCCTAATCAAGCACCACCAAAGGATGTCGCTTTCGCCATAGATCAGGGGCAGCAAGTTACAACTCCGTGCTTTTCATGTCGGCAACCAATTCTTTCAGGAATGCTAGGGTGCCCTTCTTGTGGAGCCAGATATCATTCAGTATGCAATGTTAGTTCGTGCGTTAATTGTGGCGCAGAAGCGTCAACTTTCGTAAATGCATAACGAATACGAGCATTTGTCCATAGCCTTTTCATGGGACGACCGCGACCGGGGTTCATGGAACCCCGTCGGAAAGACCCTAAACACACCCAGTATCGTGCCAGTTTACTACTGGTTACAATACTGCTATTTTCGCTAGTTCCTGCAATCGCTAATCCGGTTACAGCGGATGATTCAGGTAGGGCGGCAAACATCTCTCTATCGGTTACTCCAAGTTCTCAAACAGTTAATCCGGGAGAGACTGCGGAATACACAGTCCGCGTCTACAATCAAGGCAGCGAGCCAGTTTCAGTGAGCCTGGCAGCATCAAATGAGCAGGATTGCAACGGCTATTCAACAGCTATTGGCCAAATTGGACAACCCATTGATGCAGGTTCTTTCGAGGAAACCTTCCTCAATGTTACACTGGCTCAAAATGCTGAAGATTCCTGCGTAACCACTGTTACTGCAACGGGCAACGAACAAGTCACACCGCCAGATCAGCCTAGTGAACCAGCAACTGCAGATCAAACAGTTGAAACAACAGCAGGAGACGGTGAAGGTTCAGAACTATTCGGAGTTGATTTGACCGTTGAATCTCCTCACAAAACATGGGGCGGCGAGTCGTCAATAGAGTGGGATGTTGAAGTTGAAAACACCGGGCGAGTCGACGAAACAGTTGATTTGACAGTTGACCCAATCGGTGGCTCTGGTTGCACTTCTGATGGAAGCATGTCAATTAGTGTCGAACCAAGTCAAGTTCAAGTTAGTAACGACTCATCAGAATGGGTGACAGTTACTCTTGAAGTACCGGAAGGAAAGAGTAGCAACAAATATTGCTGGGAGATTGTAGGTGATGTTACTAACGACCAAAACCCCAATGGAAATGCTTCAGATGCTGAAGTGTTTGATTTGAACGTGCCCGAATTGAAAGAGTGCGATGTAACACTCTCAAAAACTAGTCTTAGTTTAGAGCCGGGCGAAACTGGTACGCTGAAAGCAACATTCACGAATGAAGGAAACACTGACTGGACTGTTAATGTGGGATTCACAGATGACCCCAATAATTGGGCAGATGTCGATGGTGCATCTAGTGGTACACTACCTTACAGCGGCGGGGACGGCGAGAAAGAATTCACCATTGAAATTACACCAGATGATTCAATTGAAGCAAATTCACAAGAGGAAATCACCATTCAAGGAAGAGATGGTAATACAGCAATATGTACTGCTGATGTCTCTGTTACAGTTGGCCAATCTAGGGGAGCATCGATCTCTCTCGGCAATTCCGGACTCTACAACATAGAGCCCGGACAAGATACTACGACAACATTGACTGTGACCAACCAAGGAAATGGACCAGATACATTCAGGGTATCGGCATCAAATCCTCCAACAGGATGGGCTGTTTCATTGGAATCTGCAACCATTTCAACAGATTCTCGATTTAGTAATGGAAAGTCAGGTAGCATTGAAGTCACAATTTCATTACCGCTTGATGCACTGGCAACAGACGATGTTACTCTGACATTCTCAGTATTGCCAACCTCCAGTGGTGGAGCGTATGATACTCAGGATCTTACTGTCTCTGTAAAGGAGGTTCATGCAATGAGTGCCGACGCTCCAGCCGAGGACCAAACGGGGCGATCAGACACCACAGTTCAATTCCCTATCACGGTGACAAATGATGGTAACACCGAAGATAGATTCCGCTTCTCAGTAATTTCCCAGACTGCTCAGCCGGGATGGGGCAAACACTTCGAAACAGAAAGTGGAGCAATCGTCACGGAAGTTGATGTCGAAGCAAGGGCCTCGATTATCATGTATCTCGTTGTTTCAATAGATGGAGAAGAAGAACTCGAAAGTACCAGGCTAACGATTAGAGTTACCAACCTAGGGGACAATAACAATGGCGACGGGGACAACGATGGTGTTCCAGATAACCAACTAGAATTTGTTTTCAGAGCAATTCTCTCGGATCGAGATTTCGCTATGAATGCCTTGATCATGAATTCACAAGATGACCTCTCTCGAAATGCTATGCTTATTCTTCCACCAGGTGGAAGCCAATCTTTCTTCATCAAAGTAACAAATACAGGGGACATGACAGATGAAGCAATATTCGATTTCTCTGGCCTTGAAGGCACTGCAACTAGAACCCTAACCTACAGAGGTGTGCCTATCGATGGACCAATTGTAGTACCTAAGGGATGGGGCGCCTTCAACGAAACTACAGGGACATTCTTCTTCGATGGTAACAATCCTCTAATCGGTTCAACCGATGATTCCTTATTTGAGAAGATAGTAGCGAATGGTCTAGTGGATTCGCACGTTTCAAGGCCATACTACGCGATAGTATTGATGGAAATCGAAGTTAGTCCGGGTGCAGAGAACGGAGCTGGCGGGTTATTGGAAGTCGTAGTGACTTCTGTGTCTAACGCTGCAAACCGTAGCGGTAAAATCACGTTCTCTTTATCGGTCGAAACAGTTCAAGATATTGAATTACTTATCGATGATGGCGTAGAGAAGGATCTAATTTTCGGAGAGTTAGGTAATCCTACAATATTTGAAGTCGAATTAGTCAACACTGGAAACGTAGAATCCGAGATTAAGGTATTTACCAGCGGAGGTGTTCGTGGATGGAATCTAATTCTAGGTTACAAGAGCCCTGCGGATTGTACATACAACGCTGATGAAGATAATCTAATTTGTAAAATCGCTGAAGGAGAATCAGTTATTGTTACGGTAAGAGTAAACCCTCCCGGTGGAGATAATGTCGATGTTGAAGATTCGTTCAAGTTCACACTTTCTGCCGAGCCGACCGATGTTGGATTAGTCGGGCGAGAGAACTTGGAATTGACTGTTAACGGTCAACCACAGGAGTTTGGATTTAATTCTTTGATAACTCCGAATGTTTTGTTCGGAATTGCGGCTTTAGTGCTTGTTGGTTTCGCTGCACTTGCTTTGCGTCGTCGTAACTGACCCCTACGGGGTCAT
>JAACDL010000130.1 GCA_009936765.1 Methanobacteriota archaeon | reverse complement strand
TATGTCTGATTAAGTAAGGAGTCCTTTTGCTCACTCTTCACTAAATGTGAAAGTGATTGGCGCATCTTCCTCTATCATTATTTTGCCATTACTCCTCAGTCCCCGAACTATTTTTGTCCCGACCCTGAAAAGAGGCCTTGCAGCCCATTTTTTGTGCATATAAGTCGCCCATTTAACGTCAGGTAGCGGCACTCTTGGATCCCAATCACAACGGTATGATTTACCTGAAAGTGCAGACAATGCTGCTGCGGTTCGATAATTGATAGTCCATGCCATTATTGCTAAAATTGCTTGAACGAAGCCAGGAGGCTGGAAAAATAGAATGAAAGCAGTAAATGGAGATACAAGCAAAACAAGCATGTCAACACGCCCTGGCATTGCATTAGTACCAAGCCAGACTGCGATAAGTGACAACATTAGACCGAACGCTAGAAAGAATGTTGCCAGAAGGCCCCCATCTTTGAACAAGATAATCAGAAGCCCACCTACTAATGGTAATAATGACCATGCCATTGGCCAAAGCATCTTCGGACCGGGACCGGGAACTTCAACTTCGACCCAGTCCATATTGACGGGTGTGAGGCATACGCCTTCAATCATTTGTCCAAAGGTGTATTTTGCATCACTCATCGAACGGATAAGATAGTGTCAAGTTACGAGCAGCATAAACCTCGTCTACTCGTCTGACCTTGGTGGTTACTGGAGCATTATGTAGTACATCCGCATCCTCTTGCAGAACTTCAACAAATTTCTTAGCAAATTCATCAAGTACTTCTTTTGATTCAGTTTCTGTCGGTTCAATCATCATACATTCTGGTACAATTAGTGGGAAGTAGACAGTAGGAGCCATGTACCCTTTGTCTAACAGTCCTTTTGCTACATCCATAGCACCAAGACCCTTCTGTTCTTTTAGAGGGGCTAATGAAAGGGTGAATTCGTGCTTGACAACATCCACTGGAGCTCCATCACAGAACACATGAGATACGCCTTTCTCTTCGGCTTCTTTCATTATCATGTGACGTAAATAATTAGCATTCAGAACTGCATGCTCAGACATCGTTTTCAAGTCCTTTCCGTAACGACGATAAAACGCCCAAGAGCGAATTACTGCCCCGCTGTTACCATGCCATTGCTGTACTTTCCCAATGCTATGCTCTGGCTCTTGCCAGTGGTACCACCATTCATCATTAACAGCGGTTAATGTATCACCTGAAGCGACTTCTCTACGCTCGACAATAGGTCCAGGTAGGAAATCAGCAAGATGAGACTTCACACCAATTGGGCCAGAACCTGGACCGCCGCCACCGTGTGGCTGACTGAATGTCTTGTGTAGGTTATAGTGGACTGCATCGAATCCCATGATACCTGGCGATGTTCTTCCTAGAATGGCATTGAAATTAGCACCGTCGTAATACATCTGCCCTCCTGCCTCGTGAACAATTGCTGCGGCTTCCGCAATCTCTGGCTCAAATACTCCTAGTGTGCTAGGATTTGTGATCATCATTGCAGCTGTATCGTCACCAACAACAGCCCTCAATGCATCCAAATCCAAACGACCATCTGCTTGACTTGGAATTTCGACAATTTCAAAACCAGCCATTGAGGCACTTGCAGGGTTGGTTCCGTGAGCAGAATCTGGCACGATGACCTTTGTCCTGTTTAGTTCACCACGAGATCTGAAGTATTCCTGAATGCAACGAATTGCAGTAAATTCACCTTGTGCACCAGCAACTGGCTGAAGTGTAACTGCATCCATCCCGGCACAAATCCCTAGCATTTCTTGCATTTCATGGAATATTGCTAAAGTACCTTGAATTTGATGCTCTGGCTGCAATGGATGAAGGTCTGCAATTCCGGGCAACTGCGCTATTACTTCATTGACACGAGGATTGTGCTTCATTGTGCAGGAACCTAATGGGTAAAATCCAGTATCTATTCCAAAGTTACGATTTGAAAGCCAAGTATAGTGTCTCACCATTTCTGGTTCAGATATACGTGGCCATCTTGGTAGTTTAGAGCGAACTAGGGAGGATGGAATCTGTAAATTATCTACTGGAGATATGGGTTCTGGCTGAGAATAGCCACGCCCGCTAGCACCATTGTGTTCGAATAGGTGACTCAAGCTGTCACCCCCTTCATCGAAGCAGTCCATACAGATAGGTGAGCGACAAGCAAATCAATATCTTTCGATGTTGTTTGATCACTGAAAGATACTAGTAACCAGTTTTCATTATCTGGATACCAATTTGATAAATCAAAACCACCTATCAAACCCTGAGTATCAAGATAAGATATACATTCAGATGCAGAGCCAGGCAATTCTAGTACAAATTCATTGTAATGAGTGTTAATACTATGCGGCATATTCAGTGAAGATATTTCAGATAACTTCTGCTTTGCTAATTGGCATGCAGCCATATTTCTCTGTGCAAGTTTTTCAAGGCCTTCAGGGCCAAGAAGAGACATGTGCATAGCACCCATGAGTGCAATTAAAGTCTCATTTGTACATATGTTTGAAGTCGCTCTGTGGCGTCTAATATGTTGCTCTCTTGTAGATAGGGTCAAGCAGAATGCTTCGTTTCCATCAACATCGATAGAACGGCCGACTATTCGCCCAGGCATCTGCCTGAGATACGCTTTGGTACATGCAAATATACCATACAAAGGACCACCATATGTGATCGGAGAACCAAGTGCTTGACCCTCCCCCACTACGATGTCAGCACCATAATTCCCAGGCGCTTCTACCAATCCCAAACTTACTGGAGACACGCCGACGATAAATGCTGTATTGTCGCCAATTATTCCCTTTACACTAGTAAGTCCTCCATCGAGGATTCCGAGAGGATTTGGTTGCTCAACATAAATACCGCATGAGCCTGCGGCTTCTGATAGAGAATCCAAATCAAGAGTTCCGTCGGAGTTGTGACGAAGTGTCTTGATTGTGATGCCACCACCTTGGGTGTAGTTGTGAATTACCGAGATCCTAGCAGGAGGAGTTAATTCGCTGACATATACTGTACTCTTCTGGCTAGCCTTACGGTTGTTTACTCTTACAGAACAAGTAATCGCTTCGGCTGCTGCTGTAGAAACATCGTATACTGAAAGGTTAGCAACTTCAAGTCCAACTAATTCACTAATCAGAGTCTGGAATTCCCACATAGCCTGTAGCATTCCCTGACTAACTTCTGGCTGGTAAGGGGTATACGATGTTAGGAACTCTCCACGTGTAACCAATTGGAAAACACTCGCAGGCACATAATTACGATTCAATCCAGCTCCAAGGAAATTCACACGGTCGCCAAGTGCAACATTTGCACCTAATATCCGTCGTGCATCTGCGAGGATCTCTTCTTCAGATTGGGGACCGCGCAGAGGTAGTTCCTCATTCATTCTTACCGATTCGGGTATGTCCGCGAACAAATCGTCCATAGTGGACATTCCCATGGCTGCAAGCATCTCTTTTTCTCTTCCGAGATTGGGTAGTTGGTCAACCATAGTACGGCCTCCGGTCTATTCCCAGCGCGTAACCACCATGAATGTTGGTTTAATGGCAAAGGCAATTGGGGGGGACTTATTCGCGTAGATATAGCGCGGATTGCGATGGTTGTAACCAACGCTTGTGCTCCAGACCCTAGAGTTGAAAGACATGCTCGTTGGTTGGTAAATGATGGTCATGAAGTTGAAATATTTGCCTGGGACCGGGAAGGAAGCATGCCTCCAAATGAGACACTGAGTGGCTATAATATCAAACGCACAAACTTTGGGAAGAACTCAAAGCGAAGTTCATTAGGCACATGGGTGACAAAGAATAAATTCATCTCAAGTCTCAAAATCGATGCAGATTTGTTGATTTTAAACGACACGGATACTGCAGATGTCAGATTTAATGGCAAAATATTGCTTGATATTCACGACATGGCACATACTTGGCCGCTCATGCGTGGAAATTCATTTGTTCACAAATGGGCTGCTAGAAGTATGCTGAAACAGGCCAAGAGGATTATCTCCAAATCAGATGCAATTATCGTATCTGCACCTGGTTTTGCGGATTGGATAGAATTACAACGACTTGACCCTGTAGTCGTAATGAATAGAAGAAACTCTCAATCACTAGAAAAGAGCCAACAAAAAGTGCTCGGTTATTTTGGAAGAATTAGAGAAATCAATTCCATTAGGTTCATGATAGAAGCTGCTGAAACTGCAGGATTTAGAATTATTATTGCTGGAGATGGAGATGCTGTGGATTCAATGTTAGGAGAATTCCCTGATTTGGATTACAGAGGGCCTTTTAATGAACAGAAGTTACCGAATCTAATTGAAGAAATAAGCGTGATGTACGCAATGTATGATCCGAAAAGAGGGAACATCATGCAAGGAGCAATTCCTACAAAAATGCTCGATGCTGCGGCCTTCGGAAGACCAAGTGTGGTGAATGCTAACACTCCGATGGGTGAATTATGTGAATCTGAAGGATTAGGAGTCACAGCCGACTATGGAGATGTTTCTCAAATTGCAGAAGCAATAGAACAAGCCCATAGTATCGAAATAACTAGCACTAAGGGTGAAGACAATGATGCCTTCCTATCAGTTGTCAACAAATTGTTGAACTAATCTTTCCATTTTGTCCATGATTCATCGGCATTTTGGTACCAGTTTTCGCCATCATTAGCTCGGAACCATACTGTGCCATTTTCATCAGGATCAAGGTAATCACCAGCAGGCAAACCTTCCCAAGATTCGACTGTATCTTCATCCCCTGTCACTACATCATTAGTTTCAGTGCCTACCTTTTCATCTGAATCGGCAGTCAGAGGTTCATCATCAGTATCCAACTGCTCATCTTCAGGGTTGTTCGTGATTGAATCGCTTAGATTCAATTGAGGACCAGGAGGTGCTGGCATTGGTAAATTAGTTAATGACTTTGAAGCAGAAGTTTTCTTCTTAGGCTGTGGCTTTTTCTTGAGCATAACTGCGATTACTCCCGCCAAAAACAATACCACTACTCCACCAATAATTCCAATCAGTGTGGTAGTACTCATACCATCATCAGAAGCAGAAGAAGCCCCGTCATCGGTACTCTTTCCTCCGTCACTAGGTTCTGTAAGTAGGCAACCTGGGTAATTTACATCATCATCAAATCGCCCATCGGGAACCTCTAATGGACACATGTCTGCAGATGTCGCATTCTCTACGAACACTCCTGGCCAATCCTCATCTCGAGAGTCATTCCATTCTGGATTACCCCAGTTGTCACCAAAACCATCTTCATCGGAGTCATACCATTGTGTTGGGTCAATCGGGAATGCGTCTGGTCCATATCCAAGACTATCCCATTTGTCAAGTCCCCAAAAAACATCTGAATCTGAGTAACCATCTCCGTCAATATCAGGACAGCCATATCGATCGATTGTCGATGTTCCTTCTTTGTTGGTACAGTAGTCAACCTTTTCTCCACCAAAATTATCTCCATATCCATCACTATCAGCATCAGCCCATTGACTTGGCTCGTCTACGAAAGCATCTGCGCCTTGAGCTACGCTCCAGGAAAGTTCAGGATCTGAATATCCATCGCCATCTGAATCGATACAGCCAATGCTATCTTCGCTTGAATTACCGAAAAAGAATGGACAGTCATCCGGGTTATTACCGCTAGGGTTGTCTCCGTATCCGTCTCCGTCTCCATCATTCCATTGAGTTTCATCTTGGAAGAAAGCATCTACAGCATCTGCCCAACCGTCTGAATCGAAATCTGGGCACCCCTTCATTCCACCAAGGGTTGCTGTTCCTTCTTGAAGAGGACAGAAATCCACTAGGTCTGAGAAACCATCGTTATCATCATCAGTATCTTCTCTGTCATCAATGCAACCATCGCCATCGTTGTCGTTTGATGCATTTTTCCTCCAGTTAGCAATACCATTTTTGCATAAATCAACTTCATTGATTACGCTATCATTGTCATTATCATTGTCTTCATTGTCGTTTCGACAGCCATCTCCATCTCTGTCGTTAGACTGACTAGAGTTCCAACCTACTTCTCCACGTGGGCAGTTATCATCCACATCGAAGATTCCATCGTTGTCATCATCTAAGTCTTCATTTGAATTTTCATCCTCGCAACCATCTCCATCTTTATCGGTCTGAACTTCAGAGGTCCAATTCAATGATCCTTGATAACAATCATCAACTAAGTCATCAATTCCATCACCGTCATCATCTGGGTCACAGGCATCACCAACGCCATTTTCATCATAATCTACTTGCAATTGATTAACAGTGTACTGACAATTGTCTTCAGCGTCAAGAACTGAATCTCCATCATCGTCAACGTCTTCATCTGAATCTCTACATCCGTCTCCATCCATGTCGCTAGAGGAATCCAGAACCCAGTCTAAATGACCTGAAGGGCAGTTGTCTAAATCATCAGTGATACCGTCATTGTCGTCATCATTATCTTCTTCGATATCTTTGCAGCCATCGGAATCATGATCGAAGGAAGTATTGGATTGATTCCAATCTAGTTCCCCATATTGGCAATCATCTAGTACGTCATGTAATCCATCATTATCATCATCAGAATCGCAAGCATCTCCTCTCAAGTCATCATCAAAATTACTCTGATTAGAATTAGGAGTATTCAAACAATTGTCTGTATAATCTGTAACCCCGTCATCATCTTTGTCATGCTGGAACTTCCAAACGAAAACATCCTGCTCTGTTGCAGTTCTAGGCGTTCCTCCAAACCAAACAGTCCCGCTAAAGTCTCCACCTGCAATCAATGAGCCGTCATCCAAGGCTAGTAATCCGCCAACGGTATCATTTCCTGCACCGCCAAGACTCATGGCCCATTGGAAATCAGAATCAAAGTCGATTTGAGCAATGAAACTATCATAGTACATTGTACTCGAGTTCTTTTGTAAAGTGAAACTCCCAAACTTCATCTCTGCAAGTTGAGTTCCACCAAACTGAACTTGTCCCTTTAGATTAACTGAAAGAGCTTGCAGCCTGTCATCCTCCGGACCACCGGCATGATATTCCCACAATTGAGTACCATTCATATCGTACCTGAGTAGTAAAACATCCCAACTACCCTGTCCTGTAACAACAGTTCCTCCTTGTTTCTTGAAGGTCTGGAGGAAGTTACCACCTACTACAACACCTCCATCCGGATGCATTACAATGTTGTTGAAGTAAACTCCACAATTTGAACCAAAGCATGTGGAACCCGCTGAATTTTGCCCCCAAATGAAATCTCCATCTTCAGAATATTTCACCACGAAACCGGCATATGTCGATTGTGGAGATGACGTAAAAGAATTATTCCATGTTTCAGTACCAGTATTATATCCCGCTGCGTAAGCTGCATTTGTTGATGGTTCAACTACTATCTGATATGGCACAGAAGCACCGGTTCCATCTGAGTCTTTGGCCCAATCCCACAACGAAGAGGTTACATTGTAGTAAGCAATAAAGAACCTAGGATTTTCAGAATACGTTTGTGCTTGCAATAATGAAGAATCAAACTCACTGAAGTTTTGGTAATATCCAGTTACATACAGATTATCATAATTATCTGCAGCAATATCCCAACCTACGTCAATATCAAAACCTCCGAACTTCATTGCCCAATCAAATTGTCCAGTGCTATTCACTCTAGCAATCCAGCCGTCGAAACCAGTGGTTGAAACTGTTGTATTGCCGAAATTGACCTCCCCTCTGAAATATCCAGTTCCGTAGATGTTGTCATTCGAATCTACTGTTACTCCTCTGCATTCGTCATAGTAAAGCGCAGTCCCTGCTGAAACAGCCCACACCCAGGAACCGGTTTTAGATAATTTAGCCATCAAAATATCGCCTTCACCCTCAGTGTTAACAATGATTGAACCGAATTGTGAAACCTGGTAAATCGATCCACAAATTATCACATTGCCTTGAGAATCGAAAATCATTTCATAGATCTCATCATTACTGTCTGAACCGCCTGTTGCGGACCAGTTACTGTTGGTTGCGCGCCCCATCCCAATTGAGTTCAAGGCCTCGACTTGAGGTAGTGTTAATTCAGAATCTGGAATTAATCGGCTTTCAACTTCAGGCC
>JAACDL010000129.1 GCA_009936765.1 Methanobacteriota archaeon | reverse complement strand
CATTGTCTTCATCGGAAACCCCATCTTCATTCCCGGTCATTTCCTCTCCTATGTCCTCTAAGTCCAAGTCGATTTCAATTTTATTATCACGTCTAATCAATAATAGTAATCCTAATGATAATATCCCTGCATATAGTATGAGTGCGAGTGGATTTAAGGCCCATTTGACCAGGTTTTCTGATAACGTCGCTTCAGGTACAATTTCTTCTTCGATAATGACTGGTACGAAATTCTCATCGTTCCACCAAAGAGGTATTTTGTGGGATTTTGCACCATCTCCATTGAATTCTACGGCTATTGGGTGTGCTGGAGCTAACCAGGAGATAGAGCCATCTGTAGGTAGTGTTTGTTCAGACAGCGATATTTCCACAGGGAATACAACTTCATTTTCATATGAAAATGTCGTTATTATCGAGAATGAAATTTGTGTGGTGAAATCTGCGGATTGAACAAGTTCCATTCCAGAATTAACCTTGCATGTCACCACCCCCTCACCTAGTTCACCATTTGACAACACAATCGAATCCATCCATTGATCAATTACATCACCATGGTCGATATTTGCACACATCGATTCAGCAAACAATTCAGTTTCATGTTTACTCAAGATTTGATCTTTAGCAATTGACATTCTACTTAGATTACGTATGTTGCTTGATTCATCAGGAGGTAGAGTTATGGTATCAGTTATCGCAAAATCCTTGCCAATACTAATTTCTATGCTCCTTATCTTGTCCAAGTCTGGATATCGTGAACAAGGAGTACCTTCTGGAGCGTCACATCCGAAAACATCATCCCAATCATCAATTATTCCATCCCCATCATCGTCATCATCAAGGTTATCTGGGACTAAATCTCCATCTAAGTCCGCGCCGGGCTCGTTAAATCCAATTGGTATGATTTCTCGCAGATAAACTGCTATCTGACCTGTACCTCCTGCAACATATAGTGATTGTAATCTGCTATTGGAATCTTCTTTGAATTCGACATCCTCTGCTTTATGGAAAAATGTAGTTCGTTTTGCTATTAGAAAAGAATCGTACTCGTATGTTAGTAATCCTTTAAAATCGTCAGAGTAGGCTACAACATGCATTCTAGTTCCCGATTCAGAGAACATAATTTTATTTGCACCATCGACGTTGATTGTAAGTTTATCAGAGCCAGTTGTTGATTTCGAAGATATTTCACCTCTATCGTCTAAAAGCACATAATCTAAACCATTGGGTGTGAATTTACAATCTAATAGGTGTCGGCCAAAATCTCTGTAATCTCCTTGCCGTACACCTTGCGAATCCCATATTGCATATCTTCCAGATTCATCACCAGTTAGGATATATTCTCCATCTGAACTATAATCGATACAAGTTACATCGACATTGTGCACTCCGCCAAGTGTTGTTTTTAATGAAAGGTCTTCCCTCCTGTATAATTCTACATCTCCATCTGGCCCCGGAGCTGCTAATACCTGACTATTTGGGCTCCATGAAATGTCAGTTGCTTTGTCATCAGCAAGTGCACCCACCTCTAGTATTGAGAGAGATTGGAGATCAATCAATTTAATTGATTCTTGATTTTGAATTGTAGAACCTTTGTTTACTGCTAATAATTCACCATCTGGTGAAAATTCTAGTGCAGAAACTCTCTTGATGCTAAAGGTTGCAAACTTTTCTAATGATGAAGAGTTGAACAGCATTACTGAATCATCATGGAATGATGCTAGAATTGTTTTATTTGGGTTCAGGGCAATTATATCCCCATCGTCGGCATCATTACTCGACCATGTCGAATCCATGTATGTCAACCCTGTAGGGTTTGCAGACGCTAACGGCATGAGAAGCAATAATGCGAGCATCAACAAAATTTTGATTCCAACACCCCCGCCCCTCTGCATGTTCGATGTACAACCCATCAGCCTTGAAAGTCTGACGGAGGAATACGCATATTTTTGGCCTAATTGAAATTTTAATGCAGTTATTTCTACGAGGTATGATACCACTATTCAAAAACCCCATTCTTTTGGAGGATACATGGACGGTAGTGTCTCAATATCTGATACCTCTACTATCAACGTAGGCGGCATGACTTGCAAGTCTTGTGAAAATACAGTCCGCGACGCAATAATTTCTATTGAAGGTGTTATCTCAGCCATGGTGTCCCATCAAGATTCTACTGCAATTGTCAATTCCAATGGAACGAGTCTAGATCTTATTTCTGCTGCTATTAGGAATTCAGGATATACAGTTGACGGATTAGGCTTGGATTTTAATTGGAGCGACTTAAGCGTCTGGAAACAATCTGCCCGTAATACGATGTGGTGCCTAATTGGATGTTCAATTGGTGACTTTGGAACTATTGCCGCATTCCAATTTGTTTTCACAGATTCTGGATGGAGTACATTGAGTATTATGACCCTGGCAATAATCAACGGTTTATTGACTTCAATTGCACTTGAAACATTAATTATGTCCAAGCAAATGGGGCTGTATGAAGGATTCAAAGTCGCTATAGGGATGTCATTTATCTCCATGGTTGCCATGGAATCATCTATGAATATTACAGATTATCTAATGACTGGCGGAGCAATGCTGACTTGGTGGGCTATTCCAATCATGCTTTTCGTCGGTTTTATCACTCCTTGGCCATACAATTATTGGAGGCTAAAGAAATTCGGCAGGGCTTGCCACTGAGGTGTTACTATGGATACAAAATTACCAGAAGACGAAGAAGGAAAAAAGATTGTTAGAATTGGTCACTCGCCTGACCCAGACGACGCATTTATGTTTCATGCTATGACAACTAATGCCTTCGCCACGCCTGGATACAACTTCGTACACGAATTACAGGACATAGAGACACTGAACCATCGAGCAATGAGGAAAGAATTGGAAGTTTCCGCTGTGAGCATTCACGCATTCCCCGACATAGCAGAGGATTACGCTCTGATGAATTGTGGAGCATCTATGGGTGAAGGATACGGTCCAATGGTTGTAGCTAAAAATGGAATTACAGAAGAAGTTGCAAAATCGAACCCTATTGCAGTTCCTGGTCTCAAAACTAGTGCATACATGGGAATACGACTCTGCTGGGGAGATTTGGTGTACGAAGTGGTACCATTTGATGAGATAATCCCTCGCATCCTTGATGGGACCTACGTTTCAGGACTAATTATTCACGAAGGTCAATTGACATATGCCGAGCACGACTTGGATGTTCTGGTAAATCTAGGCGTCTGGTGGAATGACAAAACGGGCGGCTTACCTATGCCGCTTGGGGGAAATGTAGTACGAAGAGATCTAGGACAAGATGTAATGGAAGATGTTACTCTATACACCAAGATGAGTATTGAACATTCTATTGCCAATCCGGATGTAGCATTAGAGTTTGCAAAGAAATGGGGGCGCGGTATTGATGACGATACAAATCGTGAATTTGTCACAATGTATGTCAATGATAGAACAATCGATTACAAACCGGAAGGTCGCGAATCAATCCGATTATTTTTGAAAGAAGGTCAAAAGATAGGACTGATTGATCCTAATTTCGATGTCGACGGATTACAGTTTATTGGAGCCCCTGCTGAGTGATTCATTGATTACTGGTCGTATTTTGGACTTGCTAGCATTATGTGGCAATGGAAACAAAATCTTCAGTTAGTACGCCACATTCAAAGACTTCAACCTTTACGCATCATCGGGTAAGTACCATGCCACACGAACATATCCCACTCGCACAGACGCCAAACGGCGAACTAGGTCCGCGATGTAAGTCCTGCGGAACTAGGCTTACGTTTGGAGAAGCAATGGTTGTCGACAAGCATTACTATTGCTGGGAGCACTATGTGGAAGTAACCGGTGCGGATTCAGCAACTGTTGAGATTCAACGCGAGACTCGCTTTTGGAAAGAGTGAAGATTCAAAGGTCTCCACTGTTCACCTACAACCGAGGTGGCAATATTTCAGGCTGGGCAAGGTTCGCACATCGCTTTACACAGTACTATCGTACTGCAGAGTTATGGACTCCTCCGCGACTAAGGACTAGAGAATGGATGTTCATCCCATTCGGTGGAGGTATGCCTCTACGCCACAAAGCGTTTTCAGACATGGATAGCGTACGTCGCTTCCTTTGTGAAAGGCCTCAACATTCTTGTTTCTATTCAACAGCTTATTGGAAAAAACCTCATGAATTGAAAATGGATGATAAACAATGGCTAGGTGCAGACTTAATTTTCGATTTAGACGGTGATCATCTACCCGGCGTGACCGACAAGGACTTTCCTGGTATGATTGAAGTAATCCAAGAACAAGCATGGTCACTGTGGAATGATTTCTTAGAGCCGGATTTTGGATTTAAAGAAGAGCACTTGCAAGTTACATTCTCCGGTCACAGGGGATTCCATTTACACTACCGCGACCCTTCATATTTTCACTTGGGTTCCGAATCTCGTAGAGAGATTGTAAGTCACATCCGTGGTGAAGGTGTTGAGGTAAGTGATTTGTTAGAACGCTCTAGAAAGCCAAACGCTACAGGATGGGCCAAAAGAGTTGGTTTAGGCATTAGATCAGTCGTTGAAAAACTAGATGCAATACACGAAGGGGATACAAAACTGCTGAAAACCTCTACTGCGGCGCTAAAAGATATGATGGAACGCGAAGGTTTGAAAGGATTAAGAGGTAACTCTAGTGTTGACAAGTTGGCCGAATTAATGCAAGAACCTAGCAGGAGAGGGCGCGTTTTAGACGGAAGGGTTGCAGCATTGAACAATCACGCATTACTTTTCCAGAATCTTATACGTGCAGATACTAGCGTTGTTTTGGGTAATGCAGGTGAGACTGACGAAGTAGTAACTATCGATACACGCAGGCAAATCAGATGGCCGGGTTCACTACATGGGAAGAGTGGTATGAGAGTTACCGAATTCCCCTTATCTAGATTGGACCCCGATGGCTCAAACCCATTCGATTGTCTAAGCGAAGGAATAGCCTTGTCTAGGCAAGGATTGGTAAAGGTCGAAATGGTAGTTGATGACGCTATAGCAAGATTCGATCAAACAGTCATAGATGCATCGATTGGCGATGTAATTGAGATTCATGAAGCAGGTGCGACTTTCTTAATTCTAAAGGGATGGGCTCGGCTATGCTAATGGGTTGTAATACCATACTTCGTATGGTTCTAACAATGGGAATGTTCAAGGGTAGATTACTACCCACCTAGTATGAGGTGCATAGTATGGGACTCGGTAAGAAGAGGAAGATTGGCAGTAAATCACCCACTACACCAGGCTTGCCACCTATGCCTGCGCCACCAGCCCCGGGCATGCCATTGCCTCCCGCTCCAGGCATGCCATTACCTCCTGCTCCGGGCTTGCCATTGCCTCCAGCACCCAGTATGCCAT
>JAACDL010000128.1 GCA_009936765.1 Methanobacteriota archaeon | reverse complement strand
GCATTAGACTCAACTAGCCCAGACACTAACTTTGGTAGTGACGAAATTGTGGATTTTGGAACTTCGACTTCGGGAGAATCTAGAATTTTAATCTCCTTCAACAATACTGTCCCATCTGGGGAATTAGTAACCGACGCCACGCTAGAATTGACATGTGGCATTGACCTAGTCGATATTGACACGATCACAATCTACGCTGCCCGTATGAAGAGGTCTTGGAATGAAGCAAATGCAAATTGGAATAGTCCAAACACTGGATTGAATTGGGGACTTAGTGGCGGAGAAGGTGATTCCGATCATGGTGAATGGGAACCGCCTTTCCAAGGGTATGGCAATAATACGTTCACAATCAACACTACAGCAATAGTACAAGATGCTGTAATTAATTCTAGGTCGACCATCGATCTATTAGTAGCCGCATCTGGAGCACTTTATTCGTGTCATCTTTCAGAATCTGCTGCAACCACATAACGACCTGCTTTGGAAATTACTCACCAAACAGGAACTGCTACAAGTGGTGGCACTCTTAATCCAAACTTTGTAGAGGACGGAGCCGCTCTGATGGACACAGACTCATTCCTCCTTACTGCAGCATCCAATCCTGAATTATCCTGGGATGGAATGACCGGCCAAGAAGCACAAGTGCAATTGTCTCTAAGTCGCGACTTCAAAATCGAGGCAGACGACACATGGTACTATAATACTCAAGATAATTCATCTTTATTTACACTAAGTTCGACTACCGGAAGTATGGTTTTACCCACCGGAGACGAATTGTCTAACTCCACAACTATGCACTACAGAATGCGTTCAGTCGATTCTACTGGGACAATTGGCGAGTGGAAAGTTGGATACTTCCATCTTCCAGATCATGATGTTCAGGAAGTAGGAAATTACGGTAAAATCGCTATTGATTATGCTGACCTTGGGTTGGGAGTTTCAACCATAGAGGATTCCTTTATTGATTCTTTAAGTGCTCGTCAAAACACCAATATGGGTTCTATTACAAACATGACAATAGGTTCATCTTCCAGTTCAAACCAATATGGCCTTATTAGATTGAACATGGACGATATAGGTCTACACGATAATTCGACTATTATCTCAGCTAACATGGTGATGGAGCGTGTATCTTACTCTGGCTCTGCAGATGTATCATTCCATATAATGGATGGCGAAGATTGGACTGAAGGTGGAGTTACATGGAAAAAATATGATGGCACTAACTACTGGGATGATGGAGGAAGAAATCCTTCTATGTCAGTTGCAAGTTTTGAGGGGGACCAATCTTCATCAACAATCGAAGCAAACCTTACTGTGGCCATCCAGTATTGGATCGATCAAAATAACGCAATCATTAGTTCAGGAGGAGTTGCGTCAGAATCGCTTGAATTAATGATGGTTGCATCCTCATGGGGTGTTGATGAAACAACAACACAATATGTTGACTTATGCACTAAAGAGGGCGAGTCATCCTGCGACGAACCTGTTCTTGAGATTACCTACGATTGGGGATCTAGTTCACCCACAATCCCTACCCACCTTACACCACTTGACGGGCACTCTGTTTGGAATCAAACCGGAGATAATCTATCTGGAAATGAAACCCCAACCCTAACTTGGGACGGGTCAATTTCATGGTCAGGAAATATGCTAATGCAATTGTCAACAGATTCGGAATATAGGGACATAATACATTCATTTGACACCAGTACTTCAACAGAATTTGCACCATCGGATGGTAGTTGGTCAATCGGTAGTGCTGACGCATTGGATACTGGAATAATGTATCACTGGAGGGTTGCTCAGCAAGACTCTACCACTAATCACCACTCTTGGTGGGCTACCTCTTCGTTCCTAGTTTCATCACTAGAATCAGAATACCTGCAAGATGACGACCATAGGCTTCGTCTATCTCATGGAAATGCCACTACATTGGGCGATGCACCTAACTGTGCTGACACCTACATTGACAGCGGGACTCCTTCTAACAATTACAACGGAGAAGATGAAATGCAGGTCTCATACAATACCTACCCATCTGAAACATCTATTCTGATGGGATGTGACTTGACAAGCCACCTCTTGCCAGACGGATATGCAGTTAAAACTGCGACTCTAAAAATGAGATTAGCAGATTACCCGTCTGGCTCTCCGGACGTTGCTGTTTGGGAAAGCAGACAAAATAACTGGACAGAAGAAGGAGCAACATGGGCATCATTCGACGGAACCTCATCATGGGGAACCTCTGGAGCAAAGGGGTGGGAAAGAGCTGGATTACAAGACTCTGAAACATTAGACAGTTCATACGCAGCAGGAGACTATGTTGAGTTTGACATTACGTTGGCTGTCCAAAACGCTATGCGAGAAGAAAGGCCTGTTGACTTGATAATTGGAGTATTAGGTATTGGTAGCGGAGCAGATAGAGACGCTCTATTCTATCCAAACCAGGCAAACTCGGCTAGTCGTCCTGAAATTTCATTCGTATATGTCCCAGGGTCCGATGCTTTGCCAGCAGATCCTGTACCTCTATCACCACTGAATGGGTCATGGTCTATCGACTCAGGAATTAATCCAGCACCTAACGACACCCCTCAATTCTCATGGAACTATGTTTCAACAGGAGTGTCTGTTGGAGGCTGGTCTATCGAGTTAGACACATCTACTAACTTTGATTCTTCAGATTTGTACATGGCAACAAGTTGGACTGATACAGGCTTTGACATTGCGAATATGACTTACAATATCTCAACATCTCTAGACGCTGGAGAAACATGGCATTGGAGGGTTCGTGCTACAAGCACTACGAATCAAATCGGTAATTGGTCGAATGTGTTCCACTTCTTGCTACCAGACATTACCACTTGGAGCATTGACTCTAACTCTGCGGCTGTTGAACTACACCACAGGGAAGCTATGCCTTCGCTTAATTTACCCAACTTTATTGATACATGGGTTGCCGACTCAGGAGTTGGCTCAACCACAGACCAATCCTCCTCATCAACATTCAGAGTGGGTACAAGCACCACTGGACAGAATGCGACTGGGATGCTGAAGATTCCGCTTACTGAGTTACCTAACCCTCAGAATGCCCACATTTCTGAAGCTGTCCTGAACCTATATGCACAATTTGGTTCAGATGTTGGAAATGCAATATCCATACACCCGTCATCTGTTTCCTGGAACACTAGTGCAAATGGTACTACATTCGACGGAGTAAACAATTGGTCAGCACCGGGTGCTATGAGCGCAAATGACAAAGGACAAATGTCTGACGTACAGGCAAGCGCATCTGCAGATTGGATGAACTTTGATGTCACTGAATTAGTTCAGGCTGCATTTGCGAATGGTGATTCTCACCTCTCTCTAATGATCGTAGGTTCCATTGGTGAAGGACAGACAATCTTTACTTCGACTAGTGGTAATAGCAATGAAAAACCATGGCTCAACCTAACTTGGTCCACTGGAAACGCATCAACTCCGGAATCTGCAGGCTCTAACACTAACCCAACTGTTGATGAGATAATTTGGGACACATCAACCCATGCTCTTCTACCAGGTAGCACACCTAGTTTCACTTGGACTCATGCTAACCCTTCCAATGTCGATTCTTGGAGATTATTCATTTGGAATGATTACTCTAATGAGAGAGAAGGTTGGAGCATGTATGACAGTCGTGATTCAACCGCAGGATGGGATATTGGTAACCTAACTTGGACATCACCATCTAGCCTATCTGATGGCGACTCTTACGAATGGTTTGTCCAACCTATTACTGACGACATACTGGGCTCAAGAGGTACTGAAACTATATTCCATATACCTGCAAAAACAGGAAGTAGCATTAACTCAACAGATGCTAACATAACCTTACAGGAAGGAATGATTGTTGGTGCTCTTGATTATCCGGCAGTATTTATGGATACATATGTTGACTCTGGATCTACAAATTCCGCATATGAATCAGGCACAGAATTGATTGTTGGAAGATCTAACCTAACTAGTTCAACCATTTATTACACAGAGACAATGGTCATGGTTAACTGGTCATCTATGCCGATACCAGGAAATTATGAATTCGTTAATGCTACATTAACCATGCACAAATTGAGTGGAGGAGAAACTAATCTCGAAACTACTAGAATTGCAATATGTGAAGTCAGGGATAGTTGGAATCAAAATGCAACTTTGAACGGACCTAATGGAGCCGGTTCAACTTGGAGTAGTCCTAAATGCGATACGCCGTTCGAGATTACATCTGTTGCTCATGATGATAATTACGCAGAATTTGACGTAACATATGCTGTACAACATGCCCACGAAAGAGGGGATGACATGGTCAATCTGATGTTCTCGGTTATCGACGACACTGTTGACGAATGGCATTTTGCAAGCAGCGATTACACTGCTGATGAATCCAAGAGACCTGAACTGGAGCTTTCTTGGAGAACTGGAACACAGTGGCTGCCAGGCTCACCTTCGCAGATTAGTCCAGCAGATAGATCTACGATTTGGAATGAATCTTCGTCTCTTCCACGCGGAGCAGATGAAGTATCATTGAACTGGTCCGGACTGACTTTCTCAAACGAAACAAGATGGGTTATGCAGGCATCCGATAGCCCAACATTTACCACCACAAATACTACTTGGATGTATGATTTAACGAACAGTTCCACATTCAATGGAACATGGGATTATTCTAATCTCACATATACCACTCCAAGTAACATCTCATGGGCCGATAGTTGGTTATTCTGGAGAGTCAGAGCCGAACAAGATCACCGCCTTGGAGAGTGGTCAGATGTTAACTCATTCAGAGTACCGGGAATAATCGGAACTGATGATGGAGCAGGAAATAATTCTGTGGTATTGCATCATGGTTCTGTCTTTGAAGAAACCGAGGCCTTACCAGGCGTACCTGATGCCACAATTGATTCTAGTAATCCTAACTCCTTACTTGGGAACAACGGGAAACTTAACCTTGGAATATCAGCAGGAGGGTCTGGCGAATCAAAGATTATTCTGACATTCGACCTTTCAGAATTACCATTCCCTGGTGCGATGACGCCTACGACTGCATTATTGTCTCTGTTTAGAAGCAACGTATCTGGTACATCATCTCTGACAGTTAGTGCTCACGCATGCGATACATTCACTGAGACAACCATCTCATGGAATAATGCACCAACATGTTCTGCATCTGAAGTGACTCGGTCTACTCTACTTGTATCTCCAATTGATGGAGAGCAAACATGGGATATTACTTCCTTAGCACAATCTAATATCGCCAACAATAATCAAACCATGACAGTGATGTTACAGGCTGTTGGAACTCCAACTTCTGGACATTCATTCTATGATAATTCAGCTAATGCAACTCTAAGGCCAGAGTTGGTTTTAGATTATGTAGACAATGTTGACGGAGTTATACCACCCGCTCAACCTGTGCTCACATATCCTAACGATGGTGCAATATTGTACAATACAAGCACATGGGTTTTGGAATCTCTCGACAAGCCTCAACTAACTTGGAATAGCGTTTCGAATGCAACAGGATATGTTGTTACGATTGCTAGCGAAGCTGGAGAGACCAAGTACAAGTCTTGGATTAACAATGAGATAAACGGCACAACATTCACTTTCGCACAAGACTTGGTTGCAGGCGATGTATACAGTTGGTGGGTTCAAGCAATTAATGGCTCAATTCCAGGCCCATCATCGAGCAGAAGAACATTCGCAATCGGTTCACCTGTAGATCATTCATACAACGACGATCACACTTGGACATACATGTTCCAAACTGGTAATGAAGTCGCTAATTTGGGTCACACAAACATTAGAGACTCATACATTGGTAGTGGTTTTGCTGATTCGAATCACGGCTCCGACTCATTGATAGTCGGTACTGGATGTGAAGGAGTGAACACTGAATGTCGCATGATTTTAGCGTTAGATAATGACCAAATTCCATTACCTCCTGGCGCTAAGATTCATTCTGCATCATTGAACCTTTATGTTGAGTCACCTCCTTCTGCTTCAATGACATTAAGTGTTCACAGATTACTAACAAATTCATGGACACAAGCAGGTTCAACATGGAACAGTTCTGAAGCAGGAGCACCTTGGTCTGCACCGGGAATGACCGCAGGTGTCGATTATGAAATAACACCAATCTCATCCTCAACAATGGTTGCGGGAGCAACAAACGTGTGGATTGATATCGGCCATTCTAACATGCTAATCAATGGAGATCATGCATGGATAATTATCGGTACATCACCTACAGGCATCTCGGACTATGTTGAATTCTACTCCAGCGAGGACTCACTTGAAGTTAGACCTGCAATTATGATGAATTATACCGACGTACACTCTGTATCAGTATCTCCTTCAGGAGCAACAACAGATGCTGACACTCAGGTCCAATTTTCACACATGCTGAACAATGCTCTTGGTGGAATGGTAGGCGAAAATGTAACCTGGTCATCTAGTGGTGGTGCAATCAACACCTCTGGTATGTTCACGCCTGAATTTGTCGGAGTTAATGCAATCACCGCCTGTTTTGGAGTAATATGCACAACTGAAAATATCACAGTTACACCAGGAGCGGCTACAACCCTACTGGTTGAAGATACTGAAGAAACCATAACTGCTGACCAATCTTTTACTATCGTAGCAATTGTTGTAGATCAACATGGAAATACTGTCCCAGGGATATCAATTTCATACACTCAGTCTAACGGTACAATTACTGGGACTACATTCAGTCCTTACAATTCGGGCCCTCAAACTGTTTCTGTTGAATGGAATGGGCAATTGGTAACAGTAAACATCGAAGTTCTAGGTGGTGTTCCATCGTACTACACAACGACAGGGTGTGAAGATGTGGTTAAAGCAGGAGAGACTTGCCAATTAAGTTGGACACTTCATGACCAATTCGGGAATATGCTTGACTTAGAAGACGGTGGAGGAATTACTTGGACTGCAGGAGGGGGCACATTCACAGAAGAGAATGGTACCTACTTTGCAATAACAAATGGAACTTACAATATCAGTATGGTTTCGACTGAGGGAATCTCACTTGAGATACCGATTGTTGTGACATATGGCGCTATGGCAAGTTTAGAGATTATTGCTTCAGATACATTCGTTACAGCTGATGATATTGTTTGGTTAAACACAACACGAATTGACATTATGGGTAATCGTCTATCGGTGGAGTTGCCACTTGCTAATTGGACAATCAGTGATGGGATGATCGACGAGGGCCAGCCTGCTAAATGGCATGCTCAAAGGCGTGGAACCAAGACCTTGACAGCGAGTTATGCTGGAATATCAAACAGTGTAACCGTTCAAGTTAGTGAAGGTGCAATTACAGGACTAGTGCTCGTAATTGATTCTGTGGATTCAACTAATTTAGTACAGAACATTACTGCTGATGATGAACTAACAATCAAGGTGAAGGCACATGATGCTGATGGAAATAGATGGACTGAAAATGTCGCCTGGTCTATCGAACACGTTCAGTTCAATGATCAGAGTGTTCTCCAAGAGATGACTTATGGTAGTACGACAATGTTCGTTCCTGTATTTTCATCTCAATCCGCATACACTCTTGTAGCGACTTACACTGATGAAAATGTCTCTCTCGAAGTTGAACTCGATATTGGCGTCACCCAAGGTGAATTAGTCAGTGTAACACTGCTACAGCCTGTAGAATTGATTCAAAATATCGATGCTGACAATAGCCTCCAATTTGTTCCACAACTTGCAGATTCAGATGGTAATATGATCGATATATCCATCATAACATACACCATCGAAGAATATGATAGTGCAGAGTTTGAATCTGTTATATCTACCACCAACATTACAGAAATAATTGTTGGAAATGGAGGATTATGGGAAGCAAGTACTGAGGGATATTGGACTATTACTGCGTGGGCAATATCTGAATCAGGATACAATATCTCTCAGACAGTATCAATTACTGTCGAACATGGAGACGCTGTTAGTGTAGACATTGATGTTGTTGCGAATACTGCAAAAGCAGGAGATGTTTACACTCTTACAATCACAGGTACTGATAATGACGGTAATACATTCTTAGAGAGTGTACTATGGACACAAGACAACAAGGCAGTTCCTGCATCAACTATCGAAGGAGGTTCTGGAATCTATAACTGGAGCGCAACAACTGCAGGAGAGCACACGTTCAAATTCCGCTCCCCAAGTGGAGTATTAAATGAATGGACAGTTGTTGTAACAGCTCACCAAACTGTTTCGAGAATCGATTTGACAATTGTTGATGAGAAGGTTATGCAATTGGAAACATTTGAAATTGAAGTTCATACATTCGATGCCTGGGAAAATGAGATTCCTGTACCTCCAGAAACACAGGTCAAACTAACCGGTAGAATGACTGCTGAAGCAGGGGCGAATGGTTTCTGGACTATCACAACTTTAGATGACTCAGAACAGACTGTTACAGTCTCTGTCGACGGAGTTGAAGTATCCGATACAATAGTTGTCGAGGGTACTTTCATGGGATTCTTTGAATCCGGAGGAACCTTGTATTATGCAGGAGGAATCCTAGCAATACTTGTGGTATTGGTCCTCTTAGTAGTCATCATAATGGTTCTTAGATCAGGAAGTTCAGAATACGAAGATGATGAAGATGATGATGACTATGAATACGAAGATGAATCTCAAAAACCAGCAGCCGTGGGCCCAAGTGGACCTGGACCAAGTGGACCTGGACCGGGTGGGCCACCTCCTAGCGCACCAGTCATGGAAGATTGGATGACAGATCATAGAGTCGATGATGACGGAACCGAATGGGCTGAAGATGAAAATGGTTCTTGGTGGTACCGAGAGCCTGGTGCATCTGATTGGGACGAATGGACTGACTAATGATAAGTTAGATATTGATTGATTATGGTGGATAGGGAAATGGGTTCTGTTAAAAACCGAATTCTTCCAGTCCTCATGATTCTATTAATTGTCCAAATTACGACTCCGGTTTATGCAGCATCTCCCGCCAGCATTCAGATTGATTCACACGACCAAAGTGTCTCTGCAGACCAGGTCGTTAGATTTACAGCAGTAGTAAAGGACTCTTCTGGCTCAACGATTAATGAAGTTGTAAACTGGTCTGTAAGTTCAGGAACTATCGATTCCACTGGGATGTTCACCCCCGGGCAAGTAGGTCAAACAATTGTCACTGCGACGAGCGGCGGTGTTAATTCTAGCACAACAATCGATGTGACAGCAGGACGAGCGGTTAACATTCAATCCAATATTAGTATTACAGAAGTTAGCATAGACGATGAGGTCGATTTGAATGCGACTCTAATCGACCGTGTAGGTAACCCCGTGTTGGGCCAATTAGTTTGGCGCTGCCAGAATGGACAAATAAATTATCAGAACAATACATGGAAGCCAGATGAAGTTGGAAATGCCACCATGCGGGTTATGCATCTAGAACTTGAGATACAAGTTGTATTCAATGTAGTTGCAGGAAGTCCTGAATATCTAGAATTGCCGTATGGATTAACTGTTCAAAGTGGAATGACTGTACACATAATTCCAACAGTTCGAGATTCTATGGGCAATGAAGTAGAGAGTTCAAAAGCTGGAACTCTAACATGGGCAGTAGAAAATGGATCTATATCTCCGACTGGTCTGTATTTTGGGAATTCCCCCGGACTTTGGAATATTACAGTGAATAGTACATCTGGAGCATCCGGCAGCGGGTTTATCCGCGTACTCCCTGCTCAAGCGACTGGCCTTAACATTGAGATTAATTCAACTGAGATTCGAACTGGTTCAGTCGTTATTATTTCAGCAATTAGGACAGATGTTCTTGGTAACTCAGGAGAGGTAATCTTGCCTTTATCGAACTGGACTGTAACCACTGGCTCACTAGCAATGGATGGAGATTCAGTAACTTGGACACCATCACTGGTAGGTGAATGGACAATTGCTGTAACAGATCAAGGGTATTCTACCACGATTCAAGTTAATGTAATTCAAGGATTAATTGCTGGAATTGAAATACTTCTATCTGAGGATGAATTACGTTCAGGAGAGTCGATTGTAGCATCACTATCAGCATTTGATACCGCAGGGAACTCAAAATCTGTGAATGGCGCATGGGTGATAGATCCAGAACTAGGCTCTGAAAGTCAAGGTTCATGGATGCAATTACAACCCGGATTGATTGGTAATTATTCAATTTCAGCAACATGGTTTGACAATGAAACACAAATTGTGCATGAAATTGAAATTGTTGCTGAGGTAACTCCGGGGGAATTGTCTAGAATTATTTTACCAGAAAGTGGAACAAGGGTCACATCAGATGGAGTTCTAGATTTACTTCCAGTATTTGAAGACGAATATGGCAACAGATTGTACGGAGTATCTGTAAATTGGGTTGTGGACGACAGTGATATGACCATGGAGATTAGATTGGCAGATAACAAATGGGCGCCTTCTGAACTAGGAATTCATGAACTCAGGGCAATGGCTCAAGGTGTATTTGCTATCACAAACATCGAGGTAGTTGCCGGAATTGCCAGACATATAACCACAGATTATGATGAGGGTATCGATGTTGCAAGTGGTGAAGATATTGAGATCACTATCTCCACATTGGATGTACATGGCAACATTGCACTCGCTTCGAGTGTTGAGTTTGAGTTTGAAGATCCGGAAGGTGTAATCACTCCATCCTCCAAAGGAGATGGTATTTGGACAATAGAGGGGGGAGAAGTAGGTGATTGGAATCTTAGAATTACATCGGGCTCTGCTACACATGATATTGATGTGGCAGTGTCACCGGGTGAAGCTGTTAGATTACTAGCAGACATACCGGCTCAAAATCCAGAAGAAGGCGGGACTATGGTGGTTCGAATCTACGCTATTGACCAAGTTGGAAACAGGGTTGAAGTTCCACCTAGTGAAGTTGACATTCAATGCACAACAGGTTCTGTACGCCATTTATCTAGTGATACTTATGAAGTTACAATTGACCAATCCGGTCCATCACAATCTTGCAACTTTTACTGGAATGAATTAGTCGCACAGCGTTTCTTCGATGTCGATGCCGTATTGTTTGGTGGAGGATTAGGTGATTCTAACACCGCATTGACGATGGTATCAATCATAATATTCCTCTTCATTTCGATAATGTTTGTTCTAATGCGTAGAATGAAAGGTGAAGGGCAAGATAGTCAATATTGGGAAGATGAATACGAAGATGAAGAAAGTAGTGATGAAACTGAGATTGAAACCAGAGACACTGAACCTGAAGAAAATAATATTGAATCTGAAATTCCAGTGGTAACTGAAAGCACAACCCCTGAAGAAAATAAGGAAGAGTCAACTGAAGATATAAGAACAAGGCTTACTGATGAAGCAAAACGAACTGGAGTCATGCAAGCAGCTCCAGGGACTGAACAAGGTAAGACTGGATGGTACATTGACTCTACCGGGGAACTAACATCTTGGCTTGTTAGTGAGAGTGGCGAATGGACAAGAATGTCCTAGTCACTATCAGTGTCATTCTCAAATTGTATAATGAACTCTTCAATATCGATGTAACCATTCTGATCTAAATCGATTTCGTGGAAGATAACTCTGCACTCTTCATCGTCGTAAGAAAAGTTTAGTGCATGCATTGCAACTTGGAACTCCTTTAGGGTAAGGTGCCCTTTTCTGCCCATATCTGCTGCATGGAAAGCAACTTCTCTCTTATCGTGTTCTGTGGCTGTAGGATTTCTGAACTCTTTGCGGAAAGTGGTGAAAGGAGTTATTCTTGGATGTGAGTGCTTCTTACCGTAGAAATAGTACACAACAAGACCCATAACAATAGCAGCAACTGCTCCAATCAAGGCTTTTTCACCCATGATATATACTAAAACCAAACCTGCAACGATACCCCATAGATGGATTATTGGGTACAATGGACCTTTGTAATCGGGGTTCCATTCATGCTTGAAACTAGTTTGACGAAGTACAATTACACATGAATTAATCATGATGAAAATCATTATTTTGAAACCTGATGCTAGTTTAGCTACATCTTTTACAGGTAAGGTCAAAATTGCAACCCCCATTACTGTAGCAGTAACTATGATTGGCCAATGTGGAGTCTCATACTTTGAATTGAGTTCTTCTAAAGATTGAGGAAGCAGGCTATCCCTAGCCATTGCGAATAGGAATCTAGATGCTGCTAGAATCCCTGAAAGTGCCATTGAAATCATGGTTAAAATTGCTAAACACGCTGCTACAACACCCACTTTAGTACCAGCGACTGTTGAAACAAACGCGTAAATTGGATCTTCGATAGTTTCACCATTTGCAACCCACCATTCACCCGGAATTGCTGCCATCATGATGTATGTGATTGAACAATAGAGGATTGTTGCTATGAGAAGTGAAATCATTATGCCATATGGCAGGTTTTTACCTGGGTTTTTGACCTCTCCACCAATGGCAGCAACTTTAGTTACACCAGCATAGGCAACGAATACGAATGCTGAAGTTTCAGCAATAGTCCAAACATCTGTTCCCATTGCTGCATCCCATGGACGGGAAAGTTCAGTCGTGGAGTCGAATAATGCCATTATAGAAATTATTACTAAAAGGCTCAAAGTCAGTCCTAGAATAGGTGCTTGAATTGCTTTTACTTTCTTAACACCCATTATGTTGACAACTGTTATGAGAACCAAAGCGGTTATCGAAACAACATATGTGTTGAGATTTATATCAAAATATGTGGTCACTGTATACATGTATGCAGAAAAGCCAATCAATGCAAAAGAAGATTTCAACAGGAATGAAGCCCAAAGTCCAAGTCCACTAATTGTTCCAACTAGCGGCCCATAAGTTCGCTCTAAGTAAACATAAGAGCCACCACTAGAAGGCATACCTGAAGCAAGTTCAGATTTCGATAATGCTCCCGGTAGAACTACGGATGCCGCTAATTAAAAGGCCAACCATATGCCTTCTCCCATGATCATTGCAGCAAATGATGGTAGAACAAACAAACCTGAGCCAAGCATTGCAGATAATGAGATTATGATTACGCCAATTAAGCCCACAGAGCGCTCAATTTGGTACTTAACATCCTGTACAACACCCTTTACATCGCCTTTTAGCAATTTACCAGTCGTCGCTTTTATGTCCATTAGAATCCCTTTCCGGTTTACGACCCTTAGATTACCGCTAAACCGGAGCATGAGCCATTGGTAGTTATTCATTGCCACAATTTGCGAGCGCTAACTACCGTATTCCGGAAATTATACTTTGACGATAACTTTCATTTCAACTGCTATAGGAGTCGGTAGGGCTCTAATAGCAAGCGTAGTTCTAGTTGGACCAACCTTTCCTAAAGTTTCAGCCCATACCTCATTGTATCCAGAAAAGTCACGGTCCATGTCTACTAAAAATGAAGTGACATCAATTACATTATCCAGTGAAGAGCCTGCTTCTTCTAAAATCCTAGCAATATTGTCAACAACTGCTCTAGTCTGTGCTTTGATGTCATAATTTAGTGGATTTCCAGCTTTATCTTTGATAGGACCGCCCGGAATTGAATTGTCGCCTGGTTGTCTAGGCCCTACACCTGAAAGATAGATTAGGTCGCCTTCTTTTCTAGCATGAGGGTATGCACCGACTGGTTTAGGAGCCTTGTCAGTATTAACTGCGGTCTTGCCTTCAACAGGGTCATACAAGGCCGGCCCTGAATTCAAAGGTGTACTCTCTATTTCATCTTCAGAGGAATCGAGAACATTTCGGTCTCCCCCATAGAAGTCGACATCGTCTTCATCATATTCTTTATCTCCAGTCCCATTTGATTGTGGGTCCAGAACAACTACTGCTGCACCAGCACCATGAATCGCTTCGTAAGCAAGCACTTTACCGGTCAAATCATTACGATTTTCATTCATGGCAGATAGCCACCACATCGGTTTGAATGCAACTACCTTCTTCACCCTGATTTGGTCATGGATAGTACGGCTTAATTGTCCGATATCTTCCAAGCGACCTTCGGATAAAAACTCAAGAATCTTTTGATTCCATTCATCGTCTTTCAAAGAATGAATCCTATCTTCATGCGGCTCAATAGGTTCTGTGAACATGCGATTAGATAGTGACATTACAGAAACGGCTACTGCTTTCTTTCCTTGCGCCTTAATTACATCCAGACAAGATTTAGCAAGAACTGTGGTCTCTGCACGGTTTGAATAAACATTTGTCGAACAAATTACAGCAGGAATTCTATTGTTAGGATTCAACAATTCAAGTGCTACTACTGAACCAACATCAACTGGGAATCCATCATAGGCTACTGTTCTCGACTCTAACCCTCTTGAAATATTGGCTTTGTTCCAGGCATGTGCGAAATCCGTATCAATTTTCAACGAGTAATGGATACTACCTAAGTCGTGGAAATCGGCATCTACCATCACCCATTCAGGATTAGGGTCTGCTTGAATCTGATGGCCAATTACGCTTGGCCACAGTGTTGAGTAAATGATGATCAGATCAGCATCGCTTTCTTCGATTTGGCGTCTTGCCTCATCGTATGCATCTCTGATTTTTTGCCAACCCTCGTTTTTCTCAGGGCAAAGCACTGGATGAGGATGAGGTGGAACGATTAGGGATTTGATTATCTCTCCCGACATTATTGTTCACCCCATGTGTGGCATGGCCATTCCATTATCGCATTACCAGTACCAATAATAGTACCGTATCCATGCAATGTCGCTGGTTGAGAGGGCACACCCATAGCAGAAAGAAGCCAGGTTAATGCACCACCATCAGATTCTGCTATTGCTTGGTCACAGAACTCGGGCATTTCATTGATGATTTGTTGAGACTTACCGGAACGCATCAAATCTATCATTCGCATATCACCAAGGTGCATTGCATGACTAGTGATGTGTTCTTTACTCATATCTTCAGGAGGATTTGTTTCAGTAACAAAGTGACGGTGAGAAAGTGAATTGCTAGCTAGTAGTACACACTTTTTGCCACTTTCTTCAATTGCTTTGGCTGTGGAGCGACCTAACTCCATCATCATTTCTTGCATTACTTCTACAGAATAGTAAGATAGACTTCTATTGGAAGAGATGGACACAATTGGTTTATCCCATTCTGGCCTTACCATATGACAAGAAACAATTGTCCCGTAATCAACCCGGAAATCTGGATTCTCCATCATCTTCACAGACATACCTTCTGATTTAGCCTGGTCGTGAATCGCTCTAGCAAGTTCTACGTCAATTGTCAGATCATAATTGAATCTAAACAAGTTCGGGAATACGGGGTCGACACTTTTTGATGAACACTTTTCAACACCAATAAAATGCGTACCAACATAGGTTTGCCAATGCGGTGAGAGGACTACTATGACATCGTAATCCACATCTTTCAGTGATTCACGTAGACGCTCATAGCCCCACCTCAATTGCTCCCATCCTCCTTCTGAAACAGGTTCGTTTTGCTCAGGATTATCTGCATAAACGAGATGAGGTGGGTGAGGTGCTAGGCAACCTGCAACGATACTACCCTTCGCCATGAAACGACCAAGAGGTTCCGCATCTTCTATCCATCGGCGGCCCTTGGCCCGTAATATGGGAGACAAAACCGACCTCAAGTATCGGCATGTCGTGTGGCCAACGGTCTATTCAATTTCGTTAATTTCAATCTGCGTCTTATTGATTGATGAGAATAAATATCCACCGATGATTATCTCACTAGTAGCAGCAACTATTCTAGCACCACTGCTAGCCATAGTAACTAAATCTGGTGAAATTAAAGAACATATGATCGGTGTTGCATTAGTATGTATTCCAATGGCAGGTTTGTGGTTCTTTGGACCAAATTACTTCAACATAGCAATCCCATTCATCATCTGGGTTTGGCAATGCGCATCTTGGTCGAAAAGAGAACACCCTCCTATTAGATACGGAGTATGGCATGGATTTGGAATCGCTTCGACTATTCTTCCAGGGGCTATACTAATTGGAGCACTGCTTCAGTAGGATTCATCTTGGTTAGGGAAATCTCCACTGCGGACATCTTCACAATATTGCTCAACAGCACCAGTGATTTGATTCTCTAAATCGAGATACCTTCGTAAAAACCGAGGGCTGAAGTCTGTAGTAATTCCAAGCATATCATGCAGAACCAAAACTTGACCATCACAATCTTGCCCTGCGCCAATTCCGATTGTTGGAATAGATATAGCCTCACTAACTTGCTTAGCAAGGTGCGCAGGTATCTTCTCGAATACGATTGCGAAACAACCGGACTCTTCCAATAACTTTGCGTCAGCGATTAATTTTGCTGCCTCTTCTTCTTCCTTAGCTCTAACCGTGTAAGTTCCAAATTTGTAAATCGATTGTGGTGTTAACCCTAAGTGGCCCATAACCGGAATACCTGCGGTCAAAATACGCTGTATGCTTTCAACAATTTCTGAACCACCTTCTAACTTTACAGCGTGTCCACCAGATTCCTTCATTATTCTGATTGCACTCTCGAGAGCAATTGCTGAATTACCTTGATATGAGCCAAAT